>JAWVFM010000031.1:0-10694 GCA_033856015.1 Solirubrobacterales bacterium | reverse complement strand
TCCGTCGAGCAGTTGACCGTTGATTCAAGGTCGCGCAGCCCAAGTCCTGCTTCGAGAGGGCGTGGGAGAAGCCGATACAACTGACGGATGCGGTCAATGACGCGTTCCGACCTGCCCGTTTGAACTCGCCGCCGCGCAGGCTGGCGCGCGTGCTGCGCGCCGTCGGGATGGTCCCCGGAAGCCACCTGGTCTCAATCGAGGTCGAACCGCCGACCCGGACCACGGACCCCTGGCTGCGGCGCCTGCTCTCGCTGTCGCTCAAGGTGAAGGGGCTGACGGTCGGCCAGTTCCCCAACGCGCCGCTCGCGATCGCGTTCGTCGGCGGATTCGTCAGCCGGTCCACGTCCGGGGCGATGCATGACGCGACGGGCGTACTCGCGGTGGGCGCCACGGCGGTCTGGGCGTTCCTGGAGCTGGTCTACGGCGTCAACTGGTTCCGCCACGTGCTCGGCTTCTACAGCCTGGTCGGCATCGTGATGGTGCTCGCCGGGCTATGAAACCGCCTTCTCCTCAATCCGGTCCGGGCTGATCTGGACGACGTCCCACACCAGCCCGAGCCTCTCGAGAAGGTGGATCAGCCCCGCCGTGGGATCGAACTGGTGCCGGCCGAGGCCATGTCGCGCGGAGGTTGGAAACGCGTGGTGCCCGTTGTGCCACGACTCGCCGAAGGTCAGCGGAGCGAGCCAGGCCAGGTTTCGCGACTCGTCGCCGGTCTCGAACGAGTGCCTGCCAAAGGAGTGGCAGAGGGAGTTGATCGAGAAGGTGGCGTGATGCAGGATGAAGATGCGGACGGCTCCGCCCCAGAGAAGCGCCGTCAACCCGCCGACCACGGAGCCGGTGAGCGCGACGCCCAGCCCGAACGGAACCGCCAGCCCGGCGACCACCCAGAGCGGGAAGTAGCGGCTGATGAAACGCAGGTCCCGGTCGGCGACGAGGTCCTTCGCGTAGCGCGCCGGATTCGCCATGTCCTTGCCGCGAAACATCCACCCGACGTGAGCGTGGAGCAGGCCGTGAACCGAGCCCCAGAGCCCCGACGCGTCCTCGAGGTTCGGGCTGTGCGGATCCCCGGGCCGGTCCGAGAAGCGGTGGTGCTTGCGATGGGTCGACACCCACTCGATCACCGACCCCTCGACCGCGGCTGAGCCCAGCACCGCGAGCAGCACCCTGACGGGGCGGGAGGTCTTGAAGCTTCGGTGGGTGAACAGGCGGTGAAAGCCGAGGCTGATTCCGAACCCTGTCAGCACGTACATGGCGATGAGGACCGCGACGTCGCTCCAGCGCAACACGCCGCCCCACATCCTCCAACCAGCCCAGATCAGCGCGGCGAACGGAAGCCCGACGACTGCCGCGCGCACCAGCCGCTCGCGCGTCTCGTGCTCGATCGAGACGACGTCTTGAACGGGAACGACGACCGAAGGCGCCAGCGCCCCGCTCTCCTCCCGAGGACTGAAACCACTCACCTGTCGCTCCTTAAGCCGTGGCGGCTAAGGCACGACCGTCGTTCATTTGTCTCTGGGACCTTCTATGGACGGTACTCCTAGCGCGGGCGAACTTTGAGGTATTCGGCACGGACCTAGAACCCGCCGACGCCGTTCGGGGTGCCGAGCCCGGTGGGACCGTCGTAGCCGGCCCGGGCCGTGCACAGGTACGACCCGCCGCAGCTCCCGGTGCTGCCGGACGTCACGTCGTTCAGCGACGCCGCGTGCGAGTACGGGTATGAGCCGTAGTTGACCGACGCCGCATTTCCGGCGAGCGCGTACACCGACGCGATGACCGGCGAGGACGCGCTGGTGCCGCCGACGATGCCCCAGCCCTTGAAGCACTGGCCGATCAGCTGGTTGAGCGTGCTGCAGTTGCTGTCGTAGACGTTGACGCCGGTGTTGGGGTCGGCCACCGCAGAGACGTCTGCAACCGTGCGCTTCGCGCAGCCGGAGTCGGTCTGCCACGCCTGCTTCGGCTCGTAGGCCGAGCAGCCGCTGCCGGAGCCGCTCCAGGCGCTCTCGCTCCAGCCGCGCGCGTTCGACGCACGGCTCAGCGTCGTGCCGCCGACGGCCGTGACGTACGGCGATGCGGCGGGGTACTCGACCCCGTAGCCGCTGTCACCGGATGAGACGGTGATCGCCACGCCCGGGTGGTTGAAGTGGGCGTTGCTGGTGGGGTCGGAGCTCGTCTCCGCGCCGCCGTAGCTGTTGGAGATCTCGGTCGCGCCGAGCCGCGCCGCCGTGTCCTCCGCGGCATAGAGGTTCGTGTTCGCGTTCGAGGTCGCCTCGACCAGCAGGATGTGACAGCTCGGACACGTGGCCGAGACCATGTCGAGGTCAAGGCTGATCTCGAGCGACCAGCCCTGGTTGTTCGATGGGTACGAGCCCTGCACGCCGCTCTGGTTGACCTTCTTGAAGCAACCGTTGGCGGTGGTGCAGGCCGGCAGGCCATAGGTCGAGCGGTAGGTGTTGAGGTCCGCCTGGGCGGTCGAGTCGTCATAGGCATCCACGATCGCGACCGTCTGGCCCGTGCCGCCTGCCGAGGGGAGGCTGTAGGCGCTGCGGAGATCGCCCGGCCCATAGCCCGCTGCGGGAGCCGCCGTCGCCAGCGGAACGCGCTTGCGGTTTCCGAGGAGCTTCAGGTTGCAGTGCGAGAACCCGGCCCGCAGGTCTAGCGAGCAGGCACCGGGGAGCACCGTGTGCGGGGGCAGAACGCCGGCCGCCGCGGCGCCGCTCGCCGGAACGAGCGTGACGAGGGCCGCCGAGATCACCGCGAGGGCGGCGCCGACCAGGGTACGAGGACGTGCACGAAGCATCGAGCTGAGCCTTTCTCCGGCGTCACCAGGCCGGGGCCATTAACAGCGGTTAGGCGTTCGTGCCCTGGGTCAGGGCCGGCTGCATCCTCGCCGGCCGGCGGCAGTATTTCACGTAACTTCCGTTCGATGCCGGCAGAGGCTGAGACCCCGAAGCTGTACGAGTGGGCCGGTGGCGAGGAGGCCATCCGCCGCCTGATCGACGCCTTCTATGACCGCGTCGAGGCGGACGAGCTGATCTCGCCGTTCTTCCCTGGGGGAGTTCACGAAGCTCATCGCGATCACGTCGCGGCCTGGTGGCTGGAGGTGTTCGGGGGCCCGCAGCGCTACTCGGAAGAGCTCGGCGGGTACGAGAACATGCTCGCCAAGCATCTGAACCTCGGCATCACTCCCGAGGCCCGCCGGCGGTTCGTGGCGACCATGAGCATCGCCGCCGACGACGCCGGGCTGCCCGCCGATCCGGAGTTCCGCTCGGCCCTCCTGGCCTATGCCGAGTGGGGCACGCGGCTCGCGCTCGAGAACTCTCAGCCGGGCACGAAACCCGCGGAGCGCGCGCCTGTACCGCGCTGGGGCTGGGGGGAGGCTCCCCCCTACACGCCCTGAACCCGGCCGTGCGTACTCAAGCCTAGGCCTCAGGCACCCGATACGAACCGAGTGAGGCGAGCGCGAGCGTCAATCGGTCTCCTGCTTTTGGCCCTTGGCCTGGCCGGCTCCGGCTGCTCGAACGGCGCTGCCGGCGGCACCCCGCTCGCAAGCGTGGCCGTTTCCGAGCACGACTTCCACATCAAGGAGGCGCAGAAGGTCAGCGCCGGGAAGGTCGACCTCGCGGTTCACAACGGCGGCCCGGACGCTCACGAGCTGATCGTCGTGCGAGGACACAGCCAAACCCTTCCGATGCGAAACGACGGCATCACGGTGAACGAGGAGGCCTTGACGAGTGAGACCGTGGGCGTGCTGGAGCCCGGCAACCCGGGCGCCAGGCGCAACCTCGTCGTGAACCTGAAGCCCGGTCACTACGTGCTGTTCTGCAACATGTACGGCCACTACAGGGCCGGCATGCACACCGACCTGGTGGTGCAGTGATCCTGCGCCGAGAAAAGGCGATCCGACCCTTCGCCTCGCGAAGCAGGCGGGTGGTCGTGGGGATCCTCGGCACGATGGCACTGGTCTCCGCCGCGACAGTGTTCCTCTCGATCCGCGCCACGACGGGCTCGCAGCACCGCGCCGTGGTGGTCGAGGTGGCCGCCCGCCAGCGCACCCTCACCGAGCGTTACCTCAACGACGTCATGCTCGTCCGCGCCGGCGCGCGAGCAGCGCCCGGCACGACCGCAATGCTGCTGCGACGCAGCGCCGACGCGCTCCTTCACGGGGGCCTGGCCCCGGCCGTCAACGGCGACGACGACGAGGCGCACGTCGCTGCAACGACCAACCCGACGGTCCATTCCCAGCTTGAACAGGAGCGTCGCCTGATCGGCGACCTCACCCGAAGCGGCGCGGCGTTGCTCGCGAACCGGCCTCTTGCGTCGGTGGAGCTCGCCGCAGGCGAGCACCCGGGCGCCATCGGCGACGTCGCTCGGCTGCGCGTCCTGGCTGCACTGACATCCAACGTCTCCCTGAACGCGGCGCGGACCTTCGCCAGGGAGGCAGACGCGAACGTCAACAGCCTGATCGCGACGCAGGTCGCACTCGGCGCTGCCGGCCTTCTGATCTCGGTCCTGCTCGCCCTCGCCCTGGTCGCTGCGACCCGGCGCCAGACCGCGCACTTCCGCAGCCTCGTCACGTCCTCGACGGACCTCGTCGTCCTGTTCAGCGGCGGCGGCTGCCGCTACGTCAGCGAGCCGGTGACCGACCTGACCGGGCGCGCCGAGGCCGACCTCCTCGGCGACCGGTTCCTCGAACTCGTACACGAGGACGACCGCGCCGCCGTCATCGACGCCGGCGAGCAGGCCCAGCCCAGGGTTCTGCTCTTCCGCCTGATGGATCGCTTCGGCGTATGGCGCCAGGTGGAAGCCCACCTCACCGACCTGCGCGGGGACCGCCACCTGCGCGGCGTCGTCTTCAACGCGCGCGACATCAGCGAGCGGATGCGCCTCGAGAGCGAGCTGACGCGCCAGGCGTTCTACGACGTCCTCACGAACTTGCCGAACCGCGCCCTGTTTCGGGACCGCCTCGCCCAGGGATTGGCCAGGTCCCGCCGCGCCCGTACGTCGTTGGCCGTCCTGCTCCTGGACCTCGACGGGTTCAAGCAGGTCAATGACAGCCTTGGCCACGACGCCGGCGACCAGCTCCTGCGCGAGGTCGCGGAGCGCTTCGCCGAGGTGGTCCGCCCCACCGACACGCTCGCCCGCCTCGGCGGCGACGAGTTCACGCTGCTGGTCGAGGGCGCGGCCGAGGACGAGGCCCTGCTGGTCGCGCAGCGGCTCCTGCAGAGCCTCGGCGATCCGTTCTCCGTTAGCGGGCGCGAGCTGCGAATGGGCAGCAGCATCGGGATCGTCGTGAGCTCCGGAGGCAAGGCTGGGACCGAGGACCTGATCCGGGACGCGGACGTCGCGATGTACGCGGCGAAGGAGTCCGGCCGTGGCCGCTACCAGCTCTACCACCCGGACATGGCGCTCGAGCTCGGCGAGCAGCTCGGGCTCGAGCAGGACCTCCGCGACGCGCTGAAGAACGGCGAGCTGAGCGTCCACTACCAGCCCGAGGTGTCCCTGAAGGACGAGGGGATCGTCGGCGTCGAAGCCCTGCTTCGGTGGACCTCGCCGAAGCGCGGCAGCGTCTCGCCCGCGCAGTTCATCCCCATCGCCGAGGAGACCGGCTTGATCTTCGACCTTGGCGAGTTCGTCCTCGACGAGGCCTGCCGCCAGGCCGCCCAGTGGCGGGCCGACGGGATCCTCCCTGACGACTTCGTCGTCTGGGTGAACGTCTCCGGCAAGCAGCTCGCGGTCGGCGGGGTCAACGGGCTGGTGCGCCGTGCCCTCGAGGACTCGGGACTCCCCCCCCAGCAGCTCGGGCTCGAGGTGACAGAGACGGCGATCGTCTCCGGCGCTCCCGGCGAGCGAGCTCGCGGCGAGCTCGAGCTGCTCCACACCCTCGGCGTGCGGGTTGCCATCGACGACTTCGGCACCGGCTTCTCGGCCCTCGGCCAGCTCCGCCACTTCCCGATCGACATGCTCAAGGTCGATCGCTCCTTCGTCCAGGGCCTCGAGACCGACGCCAGGGACGCGGCGATAGTGGCGAACGTCGTGAGCCTCGCCCACTCGCTCGGCGTTCCGGCAATCGCCGAGGGGATCGAGACCAGCAGCCAGCTCGACTCGGTACGAGCCGTGGACTGCGACCTCGCCCAGGGCTTCCTCTTCGCCCGCCCGTCGGCTCCCGCGGAGATCACGGCTCTCCTCGAGGCGGCCCGAGCGCGCGCCGCACCGACGCCGCCCGCACCGACGCCGCCCGCCCCGGCCTCGCGCTGACGTCGAACGTCGGCAGGGGTACCTGGCGCGGCCCTGTGCGAGGCTTCGGGCGTGTCCGCTCCGGAGCCCGACGAGCCGAGTCGCGCCGACCTCGCCGAGGCACTCGCCCGTAGGAAGGCGACGCTGGACGCGGCCAGGCCCGAGGCGGTCGAGCGCCGCCACGCTGCCGGCGGGCGCACCGCACGCGAGAACGTCGACGATCTCGTCGACGCAGGAAGCTTCGTCGAGTACGGAGGCCTGGCGGTCGCGGCCCAGCGCCGGCGGCGAAGCGAGCAGGAGCTGCGCGAGCGCACGCCGGCCGACGGCATAGTCGCCGGCACCGCCCGCATCAACGGCGAGCTCTTCGGCGAGGCGAGCGCGTGCGCGGTCCTCGCCTACGACTACACGGTGCTCGCGGGCACGCAGGGCGCCCTGGGACACCGCAAGAAGGACCGCCTCTTCGAGCTGATCGAGCGCATGCGACTGCCGACCGTCTTCTTCGCGGAGGGTGGTGGTGGGCGCCCAGGGGACACCGACTACCCCGTGGTGTCCGCGCTCGACACCCGGGCGTTCGCGCTGTGGGCAAAGCTCTCCGGCGTCGTGCCGCGGATCGCCGTGGTCGCCGGGCGCTGCTTCGCCGGCAACGCGGTCATCGCCGGCTGCTCTGACCTCATCGTGGCGACCGAGAACGTCTCGCTCGGCATGGGCGGGCCGGCGATGATCGAGGGGGGCGGGCTCGGCAAGGTGGACGCCGACGACATCGGCCCGCTCGCGATGCAGACCCGCAACGGGGTGATCGACGTGGCGGTCGCCGACGAGGCGGCGGCAGTGAAGGCCACCAAGAAGCTTCTCGCGTACTTCCAGGGCGCGACGCCTCCGGGTCAGGCTCCCGACCAGGCACCCCTGCGGGAGATCGTGCCCGAGCGCCGCCGCCGCGCCTTCGCCGTCGGGCCCGTGATCGAGACCCTCGCCGACGAGGGGTCGGTCACGTTCCTGCGAGAAGCGTTCGCGCCGGAGATGGTCACCGCGCTCGCCCGTATCGACGGCCGCCCTCTGGGCCTGATCGCCAACGACTCGATGCACATGGCGGGGGCGATCACGGGCGCGGGCGCCGACAAGGCCGCCCGCCTCATGCAGCTCTGCGACGCGTTCGGGCTGCCGATCGTCTCGCTCGTGGACACGCCCGGAATGATGGTCGGCCCGGAGGCCGAGGCCACCGGGCTCGTTCGCCACACCTCGCGGCTGCTCCTCGCGGGCGCGGCGCTCAGCGTGCCCCTCGTCGCCGTGATCCTGCGGCGGGGGTTCGGGCTCGGCGCCCAGGCGATGGTGGCCGGGAGCCTCCACGAGCCGCTCCTGACCGTGGCCTGGCCCGCCGCTGAGCTCGGGCCGATGGGACTCGAGGGCGCGGTGCGCCTCGGCCTGCGCCGGGAGCTCGCGGAGATTGCGGACGAGGCGGAGCGCAACGCCCGGGTTCGCGAGCTCACCGAGGCCGCCGAGGAGAACGCCAAGGCGCTCAACGCGGCGACGCTCTTCGAGCTCGACGACGTAATCGACCCGGCCGAGACCCGGAACGTGATCGCCGCGACGCTGGCGGCTGCCGCGCCGGCCATGGGGGCCGCGCGGCGCGCCTTCGTCGACGCCTGGTAGCCGGCTGCGGCCTGGGACTAGATGGTTGATTCCTAATTGGCGTGCCCGCGGGGGCGGTGCAGGACGAGCTGGGCGTCGCCTGTGTCCCGAAGCCAATAGCCGGTAGCTATTGGCGAGGGCACGGGTGGCGATCCAGCGACGTTCTGCGCCGTCAGCCGTGGGTGCGTGAATTGGGAATCAGCCGTCTAGTCTGTTCGAGCCGTCGAACCTGGAGGAGACATGGGCACAGAGAGCAGCGCGACCACGGTCTGGGAAGGGAGCCTGACCAAGGGCCGCGGAACGACGAACGCCGCGAGCGGCGCCCTCCCCGCGGCGGAGGTCACGTGGGCGGCGCGCGTCGAGCGCACCGAGGGGACGACGAGCCCGGAGGAGCTCCTGGCGGCGGCGCACGCCAGCTGCTACTGCATGGCGCTCTCGAACGGCCTGACCGAGGCCGGCAACGAGCCGCAGCGCCTCGAGGCGACCGCGACGGTCACCTTCGTCGCCGGCGAGGGCGTCAGGTCCTCGCACCTGGTCGTCGCCGGCACGGTCCCCGGGCTCGACCAAGCCGGCTTCGAGGCCGCCGCGGCCGAGGCGGCGGAGAACTGCCCGATCTCGGCGGCGCTCTCCGGCAACGTCGAGATCACGGTCGACGCAACTCTCGCGGAGTAGTACTCCGGAGAGGCCACGCGCAGGTGACCTTCGACGAAGCGCTCGCCGCGGTCCTCGCGCTGGTCGGCCGGCGCGTCGAGATCCACGTCTTCGACGCCTCCGAGAGCCCTCACCTCGTCGCGACCTTCGGCGGAAGCCTCCGGGCCGGCTACTCGACGACGGGCGGCGAGCCGAACGAGCGCGAGAGCATCTTCGTCCGCCTCGACTGCGGCGAGGAGGAGGGCGCACTGCTCTTCGACCGCCAGCTCTACGACGCGGCGATGCAGCACGACGACGGCTCGATCACCATCCGCTTTGGCCAGACCGAGCTCCTCGTCGCGCCGCGGCTCGGCGCTGACCCGGTTCGGCCGGGCAGCCAGTAGGATCGCGCTCGATGGCGAGTACCGAGTCCGACCTTCGCAACGTCCTGGTCAGCGAGCGCGACGTGTGGGCGGAGGGCCCACCGCACGAGCTCTTCACTCGCCTGCGCTCGGAGTGCCCCGTCCACTGGACGGACCGGATCACCGAGTTCCCCGAGGAGGACGGTTACTGGTCGGTGACGACGGCCGACGATGTCCATACGGTCAGCCGCGACTGGAGCACGTACTCATCCGAGCTCGGCGGGGTTGTCGCGGTCCGCGCCGCCTTTCCCCTCGAGCTCGCGCGGGCGATGTTCATCGGGATGGACCCGCCGAAGCACGATCGCGTCAAGGCGCTCTTCCAGGCCGGCTTCACCCCGAAGCGGATCGCCGATCACGAGGACCGGATCCGCGAGATCACCCGCAACGTGCTCGACCGCCTCGACGGGCGCGAGGAGTGCGACCTTGTCGACGACGTCGCGCAGCCGGTCGTCGCCCGCGTGATCGGGAGCTTCATGGGAATCCCGCCCGAGGACGACATCGTCTGGGCGCGCCTCATGAACTCGGCGCTTGGGGCCGGCGACCCGGACCTCAACCCGCACGGTCCGGAGGGTGTCGTCGAGCACGACATCCCGGAGATCTTCGAGCGCTGCAACAAGCTGATCGCCGAGCGCCGCGAGAACCCAACGGACGACCTGACGAGCGTCCTCGTCCATGCCGAGGTCGACGGTCAGAAGCTCGAAGAGCACGAGATCGTCATGGGCTTCTTCCTCCTGGTCGCCGCCGGCAACGACTCGACCAAGGCCACGTACTGCAGCGCGATGCGGGCGCTGATGGAGAGCCCGGACCAGCGCCAGATGCTCATCGACGACCCCTCGCTCGTCCCGAGCGCCGTCGAGGAGGCCCTCCGGATGTTCCCCGCCTTCGCCCACTTCCGGCGCACCGCGACCGCCGACACGGAGCTTCACGGACAGAAGATCCGGGAGGGCGAGAAGGTGGTCATGTGGTACGTGTCGTCGAACCGCGACGAGACCCGCTACGAGGACGCGGACCGCTTCGACGTCACCCGTAATCCGATCCACCAGGCATTCGGCGCCGGCGGGCGCCACTTCTGCCTCGGCACCGCGCTCGCCCGGCTCGAGCTGCGGATCCTCATCGAGGAGACGCTCGCCCGCTACCCGGACATGGCGCTTGGCGGGGAGCCGACGTGGGTCGAGTCACCGTTCCTGAACCAGCTGAAGACGCTCCCGGTGAAGCTCGGCCCGCGCGCCTGACGCGGGTCAGTCGCCGTTCTCGGGCTTTGGCGCCTTCTCGGGCTTCGGGGGCTTGGCGGGCTTCGAGTGACCGAGGGCGCGCCCCGGCGGCGAAGCCTGCGTCTGCCCGGCCGCGGCCCTCGCCGCGTCAAGCTCCGCCTGGACGGTCGCGGTCTGGTTCGGGATCCTGAGCCGCTGCTCCAGAATCGGGATCGCCGCCTGCGGCTGCCCGGCCAGGCGCAGGGCGTGCCCGAGGTTGAAGAGCGCGTAGGCGTAGGTGAGGCTCGATGTGTCGCTGCTCAACCCCGACACGGCCCTTCGCAGGAGCGGGATCGCCTCGTCGTAGCGGCCCTGCTGGATGAGGGCGTAGCCCTGGTCGTTCAGGCTCGACGGATCGGTGGACGCCGGCGTTGTAGCGGTCGTGCCGGCGGTCGTCGACGAGTCGGCGGGCGGCGCTGTCGCGGTGCTGGGGGTCGCGCTCGAGCCGGAGTGGTGCGCCGGCTTCGCATCCGAGGACGCGGCGTTTGAGGTGTGAGACTTCGCACCACTGCGATCCCGAGCCACCGGCGGC
>JAWVFM010000030.1:0-6677 GCA_033856015.1 Solirubrobacterales bacterium | reverse complement strand
CGGCGCGGGTTGGGTCGTCCGTGTAGCCGGGCTTCAGGTCGAGGAAGTAGTTGCGGAGCGCGACCGGGAGCGCGCCCGCCGTGTCGGTGACGAGCAGCGGGCCCCACGTGCCGCTGGCCGAGAGCGGGGCGGCCGCGGCGGCGTCGAGTGGTCGCGTGGTGCTGGCGACCACGAAGCCATGCCCAGGGTCGTTGATGTCCCAGCCGAAGCTGCCGTCGCTGTAACGGGCGAAGGCGATGGCGCTCGACACCGGGTCCGGGCCTGAGATCCGCACGGCCTGCGGGTTGACCTTGCGGATCGCCTGCAGCGTCTTGTCGGTGACGACCGCGGGCGGCGCGAGCAGGTAAACCGGGATCCCGGCATAGCGCTTCAGCGCAGCTAGGGTCGCCGACGGGACGCCGGACTTGTCGACGTAGAGCACGGGATCACCGGAGCGAGCTGCCCAGGCCGCCGCCGGCATTGCGTAGCTCGGAGCCTGCGAGCTGACCAGCAGAAGATGCTGGGGCGGGGCGTTCACGAGCTTCTGGCGCAGCGTCGCGATGCCGACCGCCAGGCGCGCCGGGTCGGGCGCGTCGACGCTTGCGCTGGTCGCTCCGGAAGGGGCCTGCGCCCCGCCGATGACGAGGAGCTGCTTGCGGTCCGTCGCCGGCGATCCCGTGGGCGCCATGGCACTCAGGGCGTCCGCGGTGAGGGAGGGGACGCTGTCATGCCCCGAGATCAGAATCGGAGCGCTCACGGGTGCGGCGACGAGCGATGCCGCGGCGACCCCCGCCTGCCAGCTGTCGTCCGGGACCAGCGTCACAGCCGCCGGGCCCGGCACGCCACCGGTGGACGGGTAGACGGCGAGCGCCACCCCCGCCGCGTCGGCTGCCGGGTCGGCGCCTCCCACCCGCGTCGTGTCCTTCGTCGCGAACGCGGGGAACCCGACGGCGGCGGCGGTCGTGGGCTCCGACTGCGAGCGGTGGACAACTATCGCGGGCGGAGCCGGCGCGGCCGTCGGCGTGGCCTCGTTCGTTCCGAAGAGCGCCTTGCCGCCGAAGTAGCCGCCGGCGGCAATCGCCGCGATCGCCAGGAGCGCCAGCGCGGGGCGCCGCAGCCTCCGGGTGCGGCCCGGGGGGACGCCTGCGGGCGGCTCCTGAGTCGGCGGCACGGGGGGCGGGGGCAGCTGCGGCTTCGCAGCCGGCGGCGCGGGCGACGGTGGCGGGCTGGGCCTCACGGGCGGCGGCGCAGGCGTGGGCGCCGGCGTCACGGTCGGTGCCTGTGGCGCGGTGTAGGGGCTCACGGCGGGTGCCGGCTGGGCCTTGGGCTCGGCCGGCTTGGTCGAGGGCAGGCTCGGGCGACCGAGGATGCGCGGGCGCTGGGGCAGACGCCGGCGAATGGCGGCGAGCCTCGCTCGGGAGGGAAGGCGGGGGCGACGGGCCACGGCGGAACGGTAGCCGCATCGGGGCGCGGCCGCACCAGGGTCTGCCGGCACATGCGTCCCGATCGAGGCGTAGACTTGACGTTGACTGACCAGTCAATCGACTTTGCCTCGGAGGGACCCATGCACTTCGCACTCAACGACGAGCAGCTCGAGTTCAAGGCCTACTGCCGGCGCTTTGCCACAGAGGTGATGCGCCCGGTCGCCCGCCGGCACGACCAGGATGAGTCCACCCCGTACGAGGTCATCAAGGCCGCGCGGGAGTGGGGGCTGCACGGCATCGAGGCGATCCAGCGTTTGGGATCCGACCCGGAGGGCCAGCTCGGCACGATCTACGCCGAGGAGCTCCACTGGGGCTGCGCCGGGATTGCCCTGGCGATCTCCGGCTCGAGCCTCGCCGCAGCAGGCATTGCCTCCTCCGGCACGCCGGAGCAGGTTGCGAAATGGGTTCCCGAGTGCATGGGCATGGGTGACGAGGTGAAGCTCGGCGCCTACGCGGTCACCGAGCCGCAGGCGGGGTCGGACGTCAAGAGCCTGCGCTCCACGGCGAAGCTTGACGGCGACGAGTGGGTCCTGAACGGGACCAAGGTCTTCATCACCAACGGCGGCATCGCCGACGTCCACGTCGTCGTCGCGACGGTCGACCCGGACCTCGGGCACCGCGGCCAGGCGTCCTTCGTCGTCGGCAAGGGGACGCCGGGACTCACTCAGGGCAAGAAGGAGTCGAAGCTGGGAATCCGCGCCTCGCACACCGCTGAGGTGATCCTGGAGAACTGCCGGATCCCGGCCGAGAACCTCCTCGGCGGCATGGAGAAGCTCGAGCGCAAGCTCGAGCGCGCCCGTTCCGGCGAGTCGTCGGGCCGCGCCTCCGGCGCCCTGGCCACCTTCGAGCTGACCCGCCCCGTCGTCGGCGCCTCCGCGCTCGGTATTGCCCAGGCCGCGTACGAGTGGACCGTCCAGTACCTCCTCGGCGACGGCGTCCTGGTAGACCCGCTCGAGCTGTGGCTCGACGAGTCGTCCAGCGCGGGCCGCCCGCCGCTCGAGCGTCAGGGCGTTCAGCAGCGCCTTGCCGACGTCGCGACGGAGATCGAGGCAGCCCGGCTTCTCGTCCAGCGCGCAGCGTGGATGGGGCGCAACGGCATCCCGCTGACCGGCGGGCAGGGCTCGATGTCGAAGCTGAAGGCCGGCGACGTGGCGATGTGGGTCACCACGACCTGCATGAACCTCGTCGGCCCGTTTGCGCTGAGCGCCGACTGTCCGCTGGAGAAATGGTTCCGCGACGCGAAGATCTACCAGCTCTTCGAGGGCACGGCCGAGATCCAGCGCCAGGTCGTCTCGCGCATGCAGGTCACCGAGATGCGGCGCAACCTCGTGGAGAGCGTTCAAGCTGCGAACGGCGCAGCGCCGGGCGCCAACGGCTCCTCTCCAAACGGCTCGTCGCTGAATGGCTCGAGCCCCAGCGAAGCGACCCCCGCGGCAGACGAGCCGGTTCCCGAATTGGCCGTATAGACTCGCTCCCGACCAGGGGAGCGACTATCGAGGCAGGGAATTGAGCTACGGGATCCGGCGCATCGCGGGCTTCGCCTTGGCGGGCGCGGCGCTGCTGCTCACGTGGATGCTCCTGCCCTCGGCTCAGACGGCAGGCGCTTCGGGCTCGACGGCCACCTGTCTCGGCAAGCCCGTCGACCCGCAGTTCATCGGCACGGGACGTGACGACATCATCGTCGGGACGCCCGGCAACGACGTGATCAACGGCTACAACGGCAACGACACGATCGACGGCGGCGGCGGGGATGACCTGATCTGCGGTGGCAAGGGCAACGACATCATCCAGGGCGGCGCCGGAAACGACCACATCACGGGCATCACGGGCAACGACACCCTGGTCGGAGACTTCATCGACCCAAGCAACGTCACGAAGGCTGCCGGCGCGGATGGCAACGACATCATCGAAGGGGGCTCCGGCGACGACATCGTCGTGGGCGACGAGTTCAACGACCAGGGCGGAACAGTCAGCGGCGACGGCAACGACACTCTGACCGCCGGGTCCGGGGACGACATCGTGGTCGGCGATGCCTACTCGCCGGGAGACGGGGCCTCCAACCAGGGAACCGCGACCGGCTCCGGCAAGGACTCACTCGACTCCGGCCCGGGCAACGACACCCTGGTCGGCGACGCGCTCGCGGTGACGAGCGCCACGGGCACCGGGAAGGACAACATCGAAGGCGAGCCCGGCGAGGATCTCCTTGTGGGCGACGCCGACGTCACCGGGGCCGGAACGGCCAAAGGTGGCGGCAACGACGCCTTCTTCGGCGACGCCGGCGCGGACCTCATCGTCGGCGACTCCTACGCGCCCAAGGGCGATGCGACGGGGGCCGGGAACGACAAGGGCACCGGCGGCAGCGGCAACGACACGATCGTCGGCGACGACGCCGCCGGCCGCGAGGCCTCCGGCTCCGGCGGCGCCGACCAGTTCCTCGGCGACCGTCAGGACGACACGTTCTACGGCGACCAGATGGCGCTGAAGCAGGGCGCGGTGCTGAAGGGCGGCGGGCCGGACATCCTGCGCGGCGGCAAGTCGAACGACACGTTCGCGGACGCCGGGCCGGGTAGGGACACCTGCCAGGGGGGCACGGGCAAGGACGTCGACAAGTCGAAACCGCCGTGCGAAGTGACAAGTAACATCCCGTGATCGCCGCGACCGCCCGCTCTCGGACCCTCCTCTTCGCCCTCGCTGTCGCCGCCGCCATCGCGGTCGCCCTGGTCGCTTCGGCGGCCTCGCCCGCGGCTCCCAGCTGCCTCGGCAAGAAGGTGACCATCGCGGGCACGAACGGCCCTGACAAGATCAAGGGCACCAACGGCCCGGACGTGATCAACGCGTTCGGGGGCAGCGACGTCATCGACGGGCGCGGAGGCAACGACACGATCTGCGCGGGTGGCGGCAACGACACCGTCGCCGGCGGTGGCGGCAACGACAAGATCGAGGGCCTTCAGGGCAACGACGTCCTCGTCGGCGACTACCGAACCAAGCAGCGCGGCAAGGGCAAGGACAACATCGACGGCGGCAACGGCGACGACGTGATCGTGGGTGACTCGTTCTCCACGTCCAGCACGTCCGGGAGCGGCAGGGACAAGCTCCAGGGCGGGGTCGGGAACGACCTCCTCGTCGGCGACGCCTACTCGAAGACCGGGACCGCAAAGGGAACCGGCAAGGACAACATGGACGCCGGGCCCGGCAACGACCAGATGGTCGGCGACGCGCTTGCCGCGCACAAGGCGATCGGCGGCGGCAACGACACGATCGAAGGCGAGGACGGGGCCGACCTGATGGTCGGGGACGCGATGGTGACCGGCAACGGGGTCGCCCGCGGCGGGGGGAACGACAAGTTCTTCGGCGACATCGGCGCCGACCACATCGTCGGCGACAACTTCGCCCGCAACGGGACCGCAGTCGGCGCCGGCAATGACAACGGCACCGGCGGGGACCAGAACGACACGATCGTCGGCGACGACGCCGCCGGCAAGAAGGCCAGCTCCGGCCACGGCGGGCGCGACAGCTTCCTCGGTGACAACGGGAACGACGTGATGATCGGCGACAACCAGAAGCTCGCGAAGCACGCCAAGATCTCCGGCGGCGGCCCGGACCTTCTGCGCGGAGGCCAGAACAACGACAGCTTCGACGGCGGCCCGGGAAGCGACAACTGCCAGGGCGGGACCGGACACGACAAGGACGTCGGGCACCCGCACTGCGAGAAGGAGTCGAGCGTCCCCTGAGCGGGGCGTTTCATCACCAGTCCGCGGGCGACGCCCACCACGACCTCGACGCCCGTCGCGCCGGGAACCGGAAGCGGATGGTCCAGGCGCTCTGCGTCAACGTCGCGCTGACCGCTCTGGAGCTCGCCGGCGGGCTCATCACCGGCTCGCTTGCCCTGCTCGCCGATGCCGGCCACGTCCTGACCGACGTGGGATCCATTGCCCTCGCCCTCGGGGCAGCCACACTCGCGACTCGCTCGGGCTCGGTGCGACGCACGTTCGGGTATCGCCGCAGCGAAGTTCTCGCCGCGCTCCTCAACGGCCTCGTCCTTGTCGCGATCGCGATCTCAGTTGTGGTTGCCGCCATCGTGCGGCTGTCTGACCCGCCGGCCGTGAAGGGCGGAGGGGTCCTGGCTCTCGGGCTCGTCGCCCTGGCCGGGAACGCGCTCGTGACCTACCTGCTCGCGCGCGGTGATCGCAAGGATCTCAACCTCGAGGCCGTGGTCCGGCACTCCGCCGCGGATGCCCTGGGAGCTCTCGCGGTCGTGATCTCGGGCGCGGTGATCCTGGCCGGAGGCTCGCGGGCGATCGACCCCGTAGCCGGCATCGCGATCGCGGTCCTGATCGGGCTGTCCTCCGTCAAGCTGGTTCGCGACCCTCTCGACGTGCTGATGGAAGCCGCGCCGGCCGGGGTCGACGTCGAGAGCCTGGGACGCGCGATCTGCGGCGTCGAAGCCGTCACCGAGGTCCACGAGCTCCACGTTTGGACCGTCACGCCGGGTTTCGAGACGCTCGCCGCCCACGTGGTCGTCGCCCAGGGACGGGACCGCGACCTGGCTCGCCGGCAGGTCGAGTACGAGCTTCGCGAGCAGTTCGGGATCGAGCACACGACCCTTCAGATGGAGGGGGCGGCGGACGAGCGCCCGCTTCGCATCGAGGTCGACTCGGACTGAGCGGCAGGCTGCAAACCGCGTTGCAGCCGCCATAATAATTGTTAAGGAATGCTCGCAATTGGGCGTGCGCTGGTACGCTGGCGCGCCCTCACTCTGCCTATGGCCGAGCCGACGAACTGCGCCCACCCACGATGCCCCGCCCGCCTCGCGGCCCTCGCCGCGAGCGTCATGGCGCTCGTTTTCTGCCTGTTCTTCGCCGCGGCTTCGCCCGCACAGGACCTCCAGTCGCAACTCGATCAGAAGAAGCAGCAGCTCCAGCAGAAGCGCGACCGGGCCGGAGTCCTCTCGACGACGATTCAGCGCTACAACGAGCGGATCTCGGCGCTCGAGGGCCAGGTCGCGACCCTTCGCAACCGCGTCGCGATCGTCGGCGCCGAGTTGGCGCGCAAAGAGGCCGAGCTCAACAACGACCAGCGCCAGCTCGTCGTCATGCGGGCGCGGTTGAAGCGCTCGCTGAAGGCCCTTTCAGAACGCCTCGTCGCGATTTACAAGTCGGACTCTCCCGACATGATCTCCGTGATCCTGAACGCGCACGGCTTCGACGACCTGCT
>JAWVFM010000029.1:0-2572 GCA_033856015.1 Solirubrobacterales bacterium | reverse complement strand
CTGGTGCTCGTCGAGTCACTGGCCTGCGGAACGCCGGTGGTCGGCTCGCGAGACGGGGCGATCCCCGAGATCATCGACCGGCCGGAGGTGGGAAGGCTCTTCGAGGGAGAAGAGGAGGGCGCTCTCGCAAAGGCGATCCTGGAGACGCTGGAGCTCGCCGGCGACAAGCGGACGGCCGACCATTGCCGCGCGCGCGCCGAGGATTTCTCCATCGATCGCTGCGTCACCGCACACGAGGACCTCTACCGCGAGCTCCTCGCCCGCTAGGCCGCCTCGATCAGGCCGGTGAGCTTTCGCGTCTCGCGCTCGAGGCTGCAGCTCGCGATCACGAATTCCCTTCCGGACCGCCCCATCGCGGCGCGCTCGGCGCCGGGCAGGACGAGAAGCTCTGCGAGTGCGCCGGCGAGGCTCTCGGCATCGCCAGGCGCCGCGAGCCTCCCCCAGCCCGTCTGAACCACCTCCGGCAGACCAACCTCGTCCGATGCCACCACCGGCACCTCCATCGCGAGGGCCTCCTTGACCACGACGGGCATGGAGTCGCGATCGCCGTCGGCGGCGATCACGCACGGCATGACGAGCACGTCGGCGCGCTCCAGCTGGGCACGGACCTCCGCCGGGTCGGCCTCCCCAGCGAACGCGACGCGGTCACCCAGCCCGAGCTCCGCCGCCTGGGCTTCGAGCCCGGCCCGAAGCGGGCCGTCGCCGACGATCGTCACCCCCTCCGGCGCCCGGTCGGGCTCGAGCGACGCCACGGCATCAAGGAGGAAGCGGAATCCCTTCTTCTCGACGAGCCGGCCGACGACCAGGAC
Organism: Solirubrobacterales bacterium; assembly: GCA_033856015.1. Lineage (GTDB taxonomy): Bacteria > Actinomycetota > Thermoleophilia > Solirubrobacterales > 70-9 > JAWVFM01. Next base: position 1,763 of record JAWVFM010000029.1, on the reverse strand, counting down.
GTTGCTGCCGCCCGGGTAGGGAGACTGCCTCCGGAAGAACTCGGTGTCGACGCCCATCACGATCTCGTGGACACGGGCCGCCGCCTCGGCACCGGCCACAGCGCGGAGGTGGCGGACGTTGTACTCGCAGCCCGACGTGACGAATGCCGCCCGCCGCAGCTTCTCCTCGAGATTCGTCGGGGAAGCGAAGATCTCGTAGGCGTGAGCGGTCACGGAGTAGGGCAGGCCGAGGATCGCCGCCAAGCGCATCGAGTCGAGAGCGGCTCCGGCGGCGAAATGGACGTGGACGTGCTCGATCCCGGCCCTGCGAAGCCGCAGCGCACGCGACGCAAGCGCCCGCAGGGGGCGGACGTCCTCCTCCCGCGCCCAGCGACGCCGAGCCACGACGTCTCGGCCGAGCCGAACCGGGTGGCGAGCCGCCAGCCTCGCCAGGTCCAGCGCCTTCCCCGCGCGAGGGTCGGCGACCAGGTAGTTCACTCGCTCCGTCGCGCCCGTGGCTGCCGGCGGCCGGTTCGTCGCCTCGACCGTGACCGTGTGGCCCTGCCGGCGCAACTCGGCGATCTCGTTGACGACAAATGTTTCGGAGGCGACGGGGAACACGTCGGTCACCACGCACAGGCGCCGCCCCGGCGTCGCGGGGTCCCGAAGGTCCGCCCGCGCTGCGGACCGCGCGCCGGCGAACTCGCCCAGGAGCCTGGCGGCGCGTCGATGGCTGAGCCGGGACCGCGCGCTGTTTCGGTAGGTCTCCTGGTCGCGCCACCACCTGGCGGCCACGGTGGACGCGGGCAACGGCTCGGCAGCACCGAGCATCAATGCCTCTCCGATCACCTCTCGGCGAGCACGGCGGAACTGCTCGCGAAGCGGGTCCTTGCTGTGGTCGTGATCGACGACCAGGCCCGGGTCGAGGACGCAAACGTAGCCCTGATCCAGCCAGTGGAGCACCCACGCCTTGTCCTCCGTAGCGGGCATGTCCGCACGGAAGGCCCGGCGGCTGAAGAGGTCGGCGCGAAACATCCCCGCGGCATTCGAGTAGCCCCAGCGCGGACGGCGCCGGGCGAGGCCCGCGTCCTGGATGATCGGCGTCGAGAGGGGCGAGCCGTCGGGGCCGCGGGGCTGTCCGGAGGCGCAGGCCACACGCGCATCGGCGAAATGCGCGGCGGCCCGCGCGAGCCAGTCGCGCTCGCGCGGGTAGGCGTGGGCAGAGAGCGCCACCAAGAGCTCGCCGGAAGCCGCCTGGCAACCGGTGTTCAGGGACCCCCCGTAGGTGAACGACTCCGCCGGGATCTCGATGACGCGCGCTCCGTGGCTGCGGGCGATCGCGACGGTGTCGTCGGTCGAGCCCGAGTCGACGACGATCGCCTCCACAGCGCCGTCGTATTCCTGCTCGGCGATGAGCTCGAGTGTCCGGCCGATCCCGTGTGCCTCGTCTCGGGAACGAACCACCACGCTGATGTCGGGCACGGTTGACAAGGTCGCCGCGGCCTGGATCAGCTCGAGGAAGCCGCGCGCTCGATCACGCGCGCGGGCGCACCGACTGCGGTGGCTCCGTCGGGAACGTCGTCGAGAACCACGCTGAGCGCGCCGATCCGGCAGCCATCGCCGATCCGGACGCCGCCGAGGACCTGGGCGTAGGCGCCGAGCTCGACCTGGTCTCCCAGGGCTGGAACGGGGCCGCCGTCCACCCTGTTGCCGATGGTGACGCCCTGGCGCAACGTGCAGCCGGCGCCGATCCTCACGCCGCTCGCCACGAAGATGCCGCCGAA
>JAWVFM010000028.1:0-2762 GCA_033856015.1 Solirubrobacterales bacterium | reverse complement strand
CTGGACGGCGATCCACAGGCCGCTCACGGCCTCCACAGCGGCGAGCCCGATGCTCGATAGCTGGAGCGTGAGCAGACGGCGCGCATAGAGGCGCGCCGTCGCTGCAGGGAGCACGAAGAGGGCGCTGACCAGGAGCGCGCCCACTGCAGTCAACGAAGCGGTGACCGCGATGGCGATCAGCGCGAGCAGTAGGGCGTCGAGGAGAGGTGGCGGCGAGCGCAACGCGCGGGCGTTGTCGCGATCGAAGCCGACGGCAAGCCAGCGGGAGCCGACGAGAACGCTGACGAGAACCACCGCTCCGGCGGCCAATGACGCCCCCAGGACGTCGCGTCCGCCGATCAACAGGAGGCTTCCGAACAGAAGCGACTCGATGTTCGACCCGGAATGGAAGACGTCGCTCGCAAGGATCACGCCAATCGCCAGGCACGCCACGAGTCCCAGAGCGGTCGCTCCGCCGCCGTCGTCCTCTCGCCCTCGGCTCAGCCCGAACGTCGCCGCGGTGAAGGCTCCGGCGGCCGCCAGGGCGCCGAGCGGCGCGGCGAACCCGAGGCCCGAGGCGAGCACCCACCCTGGGAAGGTCGCGGTGCCGACCGCGTGAGAGAAGAACGCGAGCCCGCGCAGGACGATCCAGGTCCCAAGTAGGCCGGCCGGAATCGAGAGGATGAGCACCTCCAGGACGCCGCGCTGAACGAATGGGAGGGTGAACGGCTCCAGCACGGGCGGCACCATAGCACCAGTATGAGACTGAGTCTCATTCTTAGCAGCAGGATGCAGTCTGACCAGGGCGAACTACGTCGCGTGGACCGCGAGAAGGAAGACGGCCTCTTCCTCGACGAGAGGCTCGAGGACGATCCCTTCGCGGAGCTCGACCGCGAGCCTCGGCGCAGGCCAAGGCCGCGTCAGCGGCGCCAACGCCGGCGTGGCAGAGGCGAGGCACGTGCGCTCCTTCGGACCGACGCGGGGCGGCTCCTGGTGGGTGCGGTGACGCTGCTCTTCGCCGCGACGCTGATCGGCCTGATCGCGCTGTGGCCGCCGCAGCCTCACCCCAGCACGCCATCCCAGGCGTTCGGCGGCGCCACGCTTGCCGCCACGGTCGATTCCGCGAGCATCGTTCCCTGCCCCGGCCCGGTCGCGTCGGATTGCCGGCGGATCCAGGTCACGCCCACGGAGGGGCCGGAGGCCGGCAAGCGCGAGTCGATCGACCTCGGCCCGGTCCTCAGCACGCCGAACGTCTCAGCGGGTGCCCATGTCCGCGTGCTTCGGGTCGCGGCTCTGCCGGGGTCCACGGCCTCGGCGCAGGTGACCTACCAGTTCGTGGACTTCGACCGTCGCAGCTCGCTCCTCTGGCTGGCGGTCGCCTTCGCCGCGCTCGTCCTGGTCCTGGCTCGGTGGCGCGGACTGCTCGCGCTCGTCGGGTTCGCGGCCAGCCTGCTGATCGTGATCCGCTTCCTGATCCCCGGCATCCTCGCGGGCACCTCGCCGCTGGAGGTGTCGCTCATCGGCGCCCTCGCTGCGATGTTCACGACGCTCGTGTTGACGAGCGGCTTCGGGGTGCAGACGCTGGCGGCTGCGCTGGGCATCGGCGCCAGCCTCCTGTTCGCGACTCTCCTCGGCGACCTCTGGGCTCACATCGCCCACCTCAACGGGTTGACGAGCGAGCTCGCGATCGTGCTGCCGCAATCCGGAATCCACGTCTCTCTTCAGGGGATCGTCATCGCCGGCATGGTCATCGGCGCCCTCGGCGTGCTGGCCGACATGGCGGTCACCCAGGCCTCGGCGGTGATGGCGCTGCGCAAGGCGAACCCCGACCTCTCTGCGCGGGCCCTCTACCGCGGAGCCTTCGCGGTTGGGCGCGACCATCTCGCGGCCACGATCAACACGCTCGTCCTCGCCTATGTGGGCGCGGCGCTTCCGCTGCTCCTCATCCTCCAGGGAACAGGCGTGGGGCTTGCCGACGCGCTCAACACCCAGGACGTGGCCGAGCCGATCATCGCCACGCTGGTCGGCTCCATCGGCTTGATCGCAGCGGTGCCGCTGACGACCGGTCTCGCGGCGCTGCTCGCCCGCCGCCTGCCCCCTGCAGCGCTTCCCGAGCACCTGCACGCGCACTGAACTCGTCGACTGCCGCGACGCAGGTCGGGCCATGCTTGGGCAGTCTCAGAGGTTTCGCGAGTGATGTGCGTAACCCCCCGGCTACCAGGTGCTCGTGAGGCTGGGGTTGTGCGCAAAGACGAAGAACCAGACGCAGAGCACTACAAGGGCGATCACGAGCGAAATGACGAGCAGGATCTCCAGCGGCCCGTGGAGGTAGCGCGGCGACGCGCCCGGACCGAGTTCCTTTTCCTCGGCTTCCCAATAGGCCAGCGAGCCGGTCACCCGCAGGTAGAGGCCGTTCAGCCAGGCGAGTAATGCGCCGAAGGTGATCATGGCCGCGACAGTGATCGGCAGTCCGATCACGAGCGCCTCGCCCGAAGTCTTGGCGAAGTGCGCCGTGACCCACAGGGAGCCGGTCGGCACCGCGATCCAGAGCATCAGCGAGCCGGCGGCCATCAACATCAAGAGGAAACCGGCAGCCGCCCGGCTCACTCCGTGGGGCGGAGGCGGGTGGAGCGCGACTCGATGCTCGCCGTTCAAGCTCAGCCGCCGATTGGCGCGCGCGGGTTCGCTCCCCAGAACACCAGGGTGCCCAGCATGCCGATGACGTGGACTAACACGATGTTGAGCACCATCGACTTGGCGGTGGCGGTGCCGACCCCCACCGG
>JAWVFM010000027.1:0-4813 GCA_033856015.1 Solirubrobacterales bacterium | reverse complement strand
GCTGCGGCTGACGCCGGAATTGCCAGCGATGCGACCGCGAGCAGGCCGATGATGATCCGCCTCCGGCGAGAACGACGCTTGGTCGGCACTAAGACGCCTGGGGATTGCTACCGCTGCCGCGACGGCGCACGGCCACCACCGCGGCCGCGGCCAGAAGGCTCGCGCCGATGAAGATCGGGAGCGCGAGGCCGATGCCGCCGGAGTCGCCGCCGAGGCTCTGGCCGGCCGATGGCCCGTCGCCCGGATGAGCGACCGGCGCGACCGAGGAGCCCCGATCCCGCTGGCTGTTGCCCGCGTGCTTCTTGTGATGCGAGGGCACCCGCTTCGGAGCGGTTGCCTCGGCCAGGTTCGCCGCAGCCTGTCCGGTCGATCCCTGGCTGTCAAGCGACTGGGCGGTGCTCTGGGGAATCGCGCTCGAGCCGTTGCTGCCGCCGCTGCCCGAGTTGTGGCTGCCGCCGCCGGCGGTCGGGACGGACTCCGTGTACTGGTCCACCGACGAGTTGCCGCCGGCATGCGCAACGGCTGCCGGAGCCGTGGCCAGAGCGCAGATGAAGATGATCGCGAACCGCCTCACGCTCTGAACATACGCAACGGCATGCTGTGGACTGACAGCGAACGCGTCAGCCGCCGGCCCGCGCGAACGTACTTAGGCATGGATGAGCGAGTCGCCGCCATGAGCAACGCTTCCGGGCACGCGCCGGTCGAGCCCCTGACGGCAACGCCCGCCGATTCGCTCGGCGAGCGCCTCGAGAGCGCCGGGCGGCTCCTTGCCGAGCTGGGGCTCCCGTTCGTCCTGATCGTCTATCTCGCGCTCAAGGGCGGCGGCTACGACGAGATCATCTACAACCAGGTCGGGGTGGCGGTCTGGTGGATCGTGCTCCTGGGCGCCCTGATCGGCATCCTGCCTCGGGCCCGGATTGCGCGCTCTGGCTGGACGGCGCTGGGAATGATGGCCGCCTTCGTCTGCTGGACGGCGATCGCGATCAGCTGGTCGCAGAGCGCCGAGCAGAGCACCGCCGAGCTCGGGCGCGTCGCCAGCTACCTCGGCGTCTTCGCGCTCGCGATGGCCTGCCAGCGCCCCGGTTCCCTGCGGCGCACCGTGCACGCGATCGCCGCCGCGATCGCGCTCGTCGCCGGCCTGGCGCTGATGCAGCGCTTCCACCCTTCCTGGTTTCCCGACAACGGTGCCGCAAAGCTCATCCCGGCCTCGCGCGCGCGTCTGAACTACCCCCTGAACTACTGGAACGGCCTCGCCGCGATGATCGCGATCGGCATCCCGTTGCTCGCCGTCGTGGCGCAGAAAGCGCGGACTCTCCCCGGCCAGGCCCTGGCCGCCGCGGCGATCCCAGCCCTCACGCTCGCCGGCTACTACACGGTCTCCCGCGGCGGCGCTCTGGAGATCGCCGTTGCTCTGGTGGTCCTTCTCGCCCTCCACCCGCGGCGCCTGGCGCTCCTGCCGGTGCTCGGCTCCTCGGCGCTCGGCGCGGGGATCCTGGTCGCCGGCGCGAACCAGCGCGACGCGCTTCAGAACGGCCTGCTGAGCCCGGCGGCGCACTCCCAGGCCGGCGAGATGCTCGCGATGACGCTCGTGGTCTGCGCAGGAGTCGGCCTGGTCCAGATCGCGATCGCAATCGCCGCCCGCAACGGCCTCGGCCCGCGGCCCGCGGTCTCGGCCAAGACCGCGCGACGGGCCTTCGCCGGCGGGCTTGCCGTCTTCGTCGTGGTCGCCGTCGCAGCCGGCCTGCCTGGATACCTCTCCGATCGCTGGGATGAGTTCAAGGTCCCGACCGGCGCCAGCACCACCAGCGCCACGCGGTTTGACAGCTCGTCGGGCAACGGTCGCTATCAGTGGTGGCAGGCGGCCCTCAAGGCTGACGCCACGGATCCGCTGATCGGGATCGGGCCCGGCACCTACCGCTACTGGTGGGCGCAGCACGGGACCATCCCCGGCACCGTGCTCGACGCGCACTCGCTCTACTTCCAGACGCTCGCCGAGACCGGCATCATCGGGTTGATCCCGCTTCTGGGCCTGGTCGGCTTCGTGCTGTTCGCGGGCGCGCGGTTTGCGCGCCGGGCGGGGCCCGATCGCACCTACCTGGCGGGCGCGACCGCCGGGTGCGCGGCCTTTGCCACGGCGGCGGGCGTGGACTGGGTTTGGCAGCTCGCGGTGCTGCCGGCCCTCTTCTTCCTTCTCGCGGCCGCCATTCTCGCTGGACGCTCCGGCCCCGCGGCGAGCCTGCGAGCGCATTCATCGCGCCTGGCGCCCAGGCTCGCGGCGGCCGTTGGCTGCGCCGCCGCGCTCGTGGTCATCGTCGTGCCGCTCGGCTCCGCGGACGCCCTCAGCCAGAGCCAGGCCGACGCGCAGAAACAGCAGCTGAGCACCGCGCTCGGCAAGGCCGCCGACGCGCATGGCTTCCAGCCCTACGCCGCTTCTCCGAGCCTCCAGCAGGCGCTGCTCTACGAGCTCCAAGGCCAGTACCCGAAGGCGCTGGCAGCAGCCCGTGCCGCCACCCGGGCCGAGTCGACCAACTGGCAGACCTGGTTCGTCCTTTCACGGATCGAGGCTGAGTCCGGCAACGCCACCGGCGCGATCGACGCCTACAAGCAGGCACGCTCTTTGAATCCCCGATCCCCACTCTTCGCGCAGTGACCGAGCGAGGCGAAAGCCACGACTTCCTCAGCCGCGACGTGGGCGCGGACGAGCGTCCCGGCCTGGTCGAGCTTGCCGAACGCCTGGAGGCGGAGCGCCCGCTGCCCGCGCCGGGCTTTCGCGGCGAGCTTCGCCGCCGCCTCGTGGACCGCCACGCGCGGCGAGCGCCGATCGCCCGCGCACGGGCGCGGTTGCTGGTCGCCGCCTACGGCGGGTCCGGCGCCCTCCTCCTGGTGATCGCGGCGGCCGGAGTCGCCGGCATCGGGCCATTCGGGACCGGCTGACTCTCGAGCGCGCTGCGCAGCGCGCGGAGCGCCCGCGAGAGGATCTGCTGCACGTTCGACAGGCTCAGCCCGGTCAGCTCGGCGATCTCCGAGCCGCTCAGGTCGGCGCCAAAGCGCAGGGCGATGAGCTCGCGATCGCGATCGTCGAGGGCCCCGATTGCGGCCTGGAGGTCCGCGGCGAGGCCCAGCGCGTAGCGGTCTTCGCCGGCCTCCTGACTCTCGAGCGCGGCCGAGCTCGGGTCCACGGCGACCTCGCGGCGCTCGCGGCCCTGACGGTGGTGGTCGATCAGCGCGTTGCGGGCGATGGCGGTGAGCCAGGTCCGCGCCGATGCCCGCTCGGGATCGAAGTGACTCCACGCCTTCAGGGCTCGTTCGAACGTGCTCTGGGTCAGGTCCTCCGCGGTCTGTCGCGACCTGACCCGGTAGCCGAAGAACGCGTAGACGTGCCAGACCTCGGCGTCGTAGACATCCGCGAAGTCAGGGCGCTCGGGCGCCATCAGGAGCGACCCAGGGCGCCGGCCAGCGCGGCGCAAACGCGGTCGACCTCGTCCTCGCGAAGCCCAGGGAACATCGGCAGCGAGAGCTCGCGGGCTGCCCAATCCTCGGCCTGGCCGAGCTCGACGGGCGATGGCGGAAGGCCGGCCATCGGCGGCTGGCGGTGCAGCGGCAGGCGGTAGTGCACACCGGTGTGGATACCCGCGCTTGCCAGCGAGCGAGCGAGCGCGTCGCGATCGTCGAGCTTCACCGCGAGCAGGTGGAAGACGTCCTCGGCGCCTTCGCGTTTCGGAGGAGCCGCCACGCCCGCAGGGAGCCGCTCGCGGTAGCGCTCGGCAGCGCGCCGGCGCTCGGCGTTCCACCCCTCCAGGTGGCCGAGCTTGACCCGCAGGAACGCCGCCTGCAACGTGTCGAGGCGCTCGTTGTAACCGGCGACGACGTGCTCGCCGTGGGCCTCCTGGCCGAGGTTGCGAAGCCGCCTGGCGGCCGCCGCGACGGCCGGATCGTGGGCACAGACGATCCCGCCGTCGCCCAGCGCCCCGAGGTTCTTGCTCGGGTAGAAGCTGAACACGGCCACCGCGCCGAACGAGCCAACGCGCTGCCCTCGCCAGCCGGCGCCGTGAGCCTGGGCGGCATCTTCGATCAGGGCGAGCCCGCGCGATGCCGCGAACTGGGCGACCGCGTCCATGTCACACGCCTGCCCGTAGAGGTGGACCGCGAGCACCGCGGCGGTGCGTGAGTCGACGACGCTCGCCGCGGAGTCCAGGTCGATCAGCCCGGAGGCCTCGTCGACGTCGCAGAGGAGCGGCTCGGCGCCGGCGTGCATCACGCCGAGCGCTGAGGCGACGTAGGTGTGTGCCGGGACGATCACCCGGTCGCCCGGCCCGATCCCAAGAGCGGCGAGGCCGATCGAGATCGCCGCGGTGCCGGAGCCGACGCCGACGGCCTCCGTGGCGCCGACGTACCCGGCGAACTCCAGCTCGAACCCATCCACCTCCTCGCCGAGGACGAAGTCGCCGCGGGCCATCACGCGCTCGAATGCCGCACGCAGGTCCGCCTGAATCGCGGCGTGCTGGCGACCGAGGTCGACGAACGGGACCGTGGTGCTCGCGGGCGTGCCCGAAACGGCGCTCACGGCTTGCGGCTCCCGCCCACCTCGAGCGTCGTCGCCACGAAGACGTCCTCGATTGCCCTGGCTCGCTTGCGAAGGCCGTTCAGGTCGAGCAGCGCCGGCTCGCGCGGGCCAAGCCGCGCGAGCTCCTCGAGCTGGGCGACGGTGTCGACCCGGCGGATCGCACCCTCGTGCTCCAGCCAGGCGTCGACCAGGGGTCGGGGGCCGGCGAACATCGAGTAGGTGGGGACTCCCAGCACCGCCGCCTCGCGG
>JAWVFM010000026.1:0-2988 GCA_033856015.1 Solirubrobacterales bacterium | reverse complement strand
GACCCCTCGCCCTCACGCGGCGCCTTGCATCCGTCCGCCGAGGGGCGTACAGTTACGAACATGTGTTCCCTTCAAGGTTCCGCCCGGCGGAGTAGCGTGTGAGCGAGGAGCGATGGAATTGGACCTGACAAAACGGCAGAAGGAGATCTTCGACTTCATTCGCCGCTACGCGTCCAAGCACGGCTACCCGCCCACGGTGCGCGAGATCGGCAAGGCGGTCGGCCTCACGTCGTCCTCGACGGTCCACGCGCACCTCGCCAACCTCGAGAAGATCGGCCTGCTGAAGCGGGACCCGACGAAGCCGCGCGCGATCGAGCTGCTGATCGACAAGGCCCGCAAGGCGCTCAGCCCGTCGGGCCTGCCGCTCGTCGGCCAGGTGGCCGCCGGCGCCCCGATCCTCGCCGAGGAGCACGTTGAGGAGTACGTGGACGTTCCGGAGATGATCGGCGGCGACACCGGCGACTTCATCCTCCGCGTCAAGGGCGACTCGATGAAGGACGCCGGCATCCTCGACGGGGACTTCGTGGTCGTGCGCTCCGGCGAGGAGGCGGACGACGGCGAGATCGTCGTCGCGCTGCTCGAGGACGAGGCAACCGTCAAGCGCTTCTACCGTGAGAACGGCAAGGTTCGCCTCCAGCCCGCGAACAAGGCCTACAAGCCCATCCGATCGTCGAGCGTCACGCTCCTGGGCCGGGTCGTCGGCGTCTTCCGGAGGGTCGTATGAGCGCCGTCGCCACTCGCACCGAGGCCGCGGGCGCAATCGGGCGGCCGCAGATGGACCATTCCGCGCCGACGCTCTTCGAGCGCTACCGGGTCACCCTGGAGGACGTCGTCCTCCGGGTCTGGGAGGACCTGGCGCTCGAGGGTGGCGCGGAGTGCCCCGTCTGCGGCGGCTCGATGGCGCCCGACGGCTGTCAGGGCTGCGGCGCCGAGCTCGACTAGCTCACCGCGGGCCTACACTTCCTCTTGCAGGCCACGCAGTCGCGGGAGGTTGAAAGCCACTCGAGGAAAGTCCGGACACCACAGGGCAAGGGCGGTCGGTAACGCCGACCCGGGGAAACCCGCGGGAAAGTGCCACAGAAAACACACCGCCGATGGCGCGGCCACACGTGAGTCGCGAACAGGCAAGGTTGAAATGGTGCGGTAAGAGCGCACCGGTGCCGCGGCGACGCGGCACGCGAAGGTAAACCCCGCCCGGTGCAAGGCCAAGCAGGATCGTTGACCCGGCCCGGCGAGATCCAGGTGGGCCGCAGGGCGGCTTCGGCCGCCCCACCAAGGCTTCGGCCGCGGTGAGATGGATGACTGCGCCCGACAAGATCCGGCTTACAGGCCTGCTAAGGGAAAGCCCCGCTTCGGCGGGGCTTTTCTACGTCTCGACCAAGGCCTGGTTTCAGGTCTTGTCGGCCACGTCGAAGCGAATCGCGAAGAAGTCGAGCATGTGAGGCATGGGCCGCGTCGGATCGAGGCCGCCGTGCGTCACCGTCACGCGGCGATCGCGCAGCACGGCGCCGAGGAGCCCCTTGCCGACGAAGAGCGCGAGGTCCGCGCCGGGACAGCCCTGGGGGCCGTGGCTCAGGTGGTTGAAAGACCAGTCGTCGGCGCCGCCGCACCAGGAGTCGGGCGCGAAGCGGTCCGCATGCGGGTGGCGGTCACGATCGCGGTGCATGAAGGTGTTGACGATCAGGACCTGAGTGCCCGCCGGCACCTCCACGCCACCCAGCTGCGCGGGGGCGATCAGCTCTCGTGAGAGCATCGGCGTCGTCGGCCACAGCCGCATGGCCTCGTGCAGGCATCGCTCGAGGTGCACCAGCTTCGTGATCGCGGCGGCGTCGAGATCCCCTTCGACCGGCAGCTCGGCCTCGACGGCGGCGACGTCCTCCGGGTGCGAGCTGAGCGCGGCGAGCGCCCGAAAGGCGTTGATCGCGAGCGTGTCGCCCATGGCGAACAGCCAGTGCGTCACCTGGCGAACCGGGAGCGTGCGCGCACCCTGCGGAGCGTCCGCGACCAGGCTGGCCAGCGAGCCCTCCTCGGCGCGCCTGACGTAACCGCCGGTCCGCGCCAGGAACGGCTCGAGCTGAGGTGACGGCTCGTCGGGCATCGAGTTGGCCGCCTCCATCATCTGGGCGAGGACGTCGGAGAGCTCCTCGTCGTCGCGCGCGGCGTCGCCGAGCACGACCCGCCGGGTGATGCGCCGGACGGCAAGCGCAAAGCCGTCCCACTCGAGCTCCCCGCCAGCCCCATAGACAGTGTCGAGAAGCGCCGCGGCCTCCTCGGCGACGACGGCCGCGAAGCGCTCGCTGCACCGGTGTGCCGGTGCCCGCGTGTCTAGCACCGCCTCGGCGAAGCGCCGCCGCTCGGCCCAGTCCTCGCCGCGGGAGATGGTGAGGGCGTCCGGCTGGAAGTGGGAGATGCCCTTGCGCTTGGCCTCCGGGTCGGGCGCGAACGGGTCGGGCGAGCCCTCGAGCGCGATGCGGATGTCGTCGACCGAGAGCAGGAGGAGCGCCGGAGCCGTCACGAGTCGCACCCAGACCGGTTTGCCGCCGTGCGCGCGGCGCATGCCGGCCAGGAGGCCGACCGCCCAGCGGTCGACGTCGGCGCGAGTTGCCGCGCCGACCGCGCGGCGCCGGCGCCGGAAGATCCCCTGGAGTGCGTTCGGGACGACGACCAGAGCGTTCAGGCGCGCGTTGTCGAGCGCCGAGGCACTCGGCAGCTCGCCCTCCGCGGGCCCCAGCTGGACGCCGGGAAGCGAGTTCAGCCCGGAGCGGGCGAGGCCGCCGACGCTCACCCGAGCTGGTTCCAGGGCGCGAAGGCGTTCTTGACGCCGTCGAGCGCCGGCGCCAGCTCCGGATGGTGGCGAAGGAGGACGTCGACCATCGTGTTCGACTCGACCCACTCGATCCCCTCGGCGCTGTAGACGTCGGCGTTGTAGTGGTTCGTGAAGAAGCGGTCCGACTTCAGCCGCCGCGACGCCATGAGGATGAAGATCCG
>JAWVFM010000025.1:0-2579 GCA_033856015.1 Solirubrobacterales bacterium | reverse complement strand
CGATCGCCACCGCGACGCAGAGAGCCGCGATCGGGTCGAAGGCGTTGTGACCGGTGGCCTCCACGAGCACCAGCCCGGCCAGGACGCCCACGGACGTCAGGGAATCGGTGGCGAGGTGAGCCGCGTCGCCCGCCAGCGCAGGGGAGCTCAGCTCCTTCGAGCGCTTCGCCAGGAAGCGCGCCACGCCGGCGTTGGCGACGGCCGAGGCCGCGATCACCGCCACGCCCACGCCGAGGTGGTCGATCGAGCCCCCGACGACCAGCCGGCGAGTTGCCTCGTAGACGATGACGCCGGCGCCGACGACGATCAGCATGCCCTCGATCGCCGCGCCCAGCTGCTCGAAGCGCGCGTGGCCGTAGGGGTGCTCGGAGTCCGGCGGCTCGTCGGCCGCGCGCACGGAGGCCAGGGCGATGATCGAGGCCACGAGGTCGATCGCCGAGTGGGCGGCCTCCGTGACGATGGCGATCGACCCCGTGACGGCGCCCGCCGCGAGCTTGATCGCGACCAGCGTGGAGTTGGAGGCGATCGAGACCCACGCCGCCCCGGTCTTCGTGCGCGTCATGTGCCGAGCCCGAGCGCCGCGGCCAGCTCGCGAGCGGCCCGCCCGCGGTGGCTGATGGCGTGCTTTTCGTCGGGATCGAGCTCGGCCATCGTCCTGCGGTCATCAGCCCCGGTGTCATCGGGGACGAACGCGGGGTCATAGCCGAACCCGCCGGTCCCGCGCGGCTCCTCGGCGAGCTCGCCCTCGCAGCGGCCCCAGTAGACGTTCTCCGCGCCGGACTCATCGACGTGGGCAAGCGCGCAGACATAGGCGACGCGCCGGTCGCCGGCAGCGGCGACCTCCTGGAGGAGTAGCTCGAGGTTCGCCTCATCGGTGGCGGGTTCGCCGGCGTAGCGCGCCGAGCGCACACCGGGACGCCCGCCGAGCCCGCGCGCCTCGATTCCCGAGTCGTCGGCGATCGTCGCCCCGCCCACCGCGGCGCGCGCCGCGCGCGCCTTGAGCAGCGCGTTCTCGGCGAACGTCTCGCCGGTCTCCGGCGGCAGCTCGACACTCTCCGGCAGCGGCACCAGCTCCACCCCGCCGAGGATCTCGCCGAGCTCGCGGAGCTTGTGCTCGTTGCGTGTGGCGACCGTCAGCCGCATGCCTGAGCCTGCGCGTCGCGAAGCTCCGCGATCGCGGGCTCGGCGAGCGCCAGCAGGTCGTCGAGGCTGGTCCGCGAGACAGGGGTCTGCTCCGCGGTCGCCTGGACCTCGACCAGGCCGCCCGCCCCGGACATCACGACGTTGGCATCGACCTCGGCACGCGAGTCCTCGGAGTAGTCGAGGTCGCAGAGCGCGACGCCGTCGACCAGGCCGCAGCTGATCGCCGCGACCGAGCCCTCCAGCGGGTCCTTGACGATCGTCCCCTCGTCGATGAGCTTCTGCGTCGCCAGGCGCAGCGCGACCCAGCCGCCGGTGATCGACGCGCAGCGCGTGCCGCCGTCGGCCTGCAGGACGTCGCAGTCCACGTAGATGCTGCGCTCGCCGAGCGCCTTGAAGTCGACGATCGCCCGGAGCGAGCGGCCGATGAGCCGCTGGATCTCGACTCCCCGCCCGTCCTGGCGCCCCTTCTTCGAATCGCGCTCCTTGCGGGAGCCGGTCGACGCCGGCAGCATCGCGTACTCGGCGGTCACCCAGCCGCGCCCCTTTCCCTCCATCCAGCGCGGGACCGAGTGCTGCACGGATGCGGTGCAGATCACCCGCGTCTCGCCCTGCGAGTAGAGCGCCGAGCCATCCGCCGTCCGGACGAAGCCGGGCTCGATCTCAACCGGCCGGACGTCGCCGACGGCGCGCTCGTAGCTGCGGGGCACGTCGGTCACGGGCGCAGTGTCTCAGAGGCCCGCCACACCGCGCGGCCGGCGCCCGCTCTCCCCCGCGGCCAACGAGGCCGCGAGCCGGGGCGGGCGCCGGTGCGCGAGTCATGGGGGTCAGTGGAAGGTGAGAGCGCTCACCGCCGACTTGATCTTCGTGACGATCAGGCCCGCGAGGTCCTGGCCCTCGCTCGTGTGAAAGCCCTTCATCGCGGCCACCAGCGCGACCATGAGCATCGAGACGAGCAGGATCAGCCCGACGTACTCGACGGTGCCCTGGCCGCGCTCGGCGAGCAGGCGGTCGAGTAGACGGCGGACCGCGACGGTGCGGACCTCGAGGTAGTTGAGCAGTGCGAACATTCGGTCTCCCTTCGAGCGGGTTGGCGGTTGCCCGCGATCCTCGAGAGGCCCGACCGACGCTTCAAGACCAGGGTGTGGCGAATGCGCGCCGAGGCTATGCCGGTTCGCGCGTCGCGCCGGCGGATCCGATGCGGGCACGCAGGCGGCGGCGCTTCGAGGTCAGCTCGTGTTCGAGCTTGGCGATCTCGTCCCGGCGCCTGCGCACGAGCTCGAGCTGACGCTCGACGTGGCCCAGCGCCTCGTCGATCACCTCGCGCCTGCGCACGGGGTCCTCGATCCCCTCGTCCCACTCGCGGCGAAGCGACGCCCGCGCCTCCTCGGCCTCGACCAGCTCGCGCAGCTCGTCGAGGCTCACGCCGAGCAGGCCCT
>JAWVFM010000024.1:0-3224 GCA_033856015.1 Solirubrobacterales bacterium | reverse complement strand
CGACGGCGCCACGCTCGCGCACCTCGGGTACCCCGACATGCAGGTCCCGATCGCCTACGCGCTGCACTACCCCGAGCGCGTGCCGGTGCCCGTCCGGCCGCTGGACCTCGCCGAGCTCGGCGCGCTGACCTTCGAGCCGCCGGACCCCGACACGTTCGCGTGCCTGCGCCTGGCGCGCGACGCCGGGGAGGCGGGCGGCACCGCCGGCTGCGTCCTGAACGCTGCGGATGAGGTCGCGGTCGCGGCCTTCCTGGACGGGCGGATCCCGTTCACGGCAATCGCCGCCGTGGTGGACGCCACGCTCGAGGCGGTCCCCCCGCACCGGCCGAGCCACTTCGAGGACCTCTTCGCCGTCGACGCCGAGGCGCGCCGGCGAGCCGGCGAGCTCTGCGAACGGGCGGGAGCCGTCCGGTGAGCTACGTCCTCGCCGCCTTCGGCTTCGCCGCGCTCGTGATCCTCCACGAGGCGGGCCATTTCGCCGCGGCGAAGGCCGTGGGCATGCGCGTCGAGAAGTTCTACCTCTTCTTCCCGCCCGCGATCTTCAAGCGCAAGCGAGGCGAGACGGAGTACGGAGTCGGCGCCATCCCACTCGGGGGCTTCGTGAAGATCACCGGGATGAACCCGCAGGAGGAGCTACCGCCCGAGATCGCTCCCCGCGCGTACTACGCGCAGCCCGTGTGGAAGCGGATCGTCGTCATCGCCGCCGGGCCGCTCGTGAACATCGTGATCGCCTTCCTGCTCCTCTTCTTCCTCGCCTTCGGCGTCCAGAAGGCGACGACGCTCACGGTCGCCGGGATCCAGAAGGGCACGCCCGCCGCGCACGTCCTGAAGACCGGCGACCGGATCGTCTCCGTGGACGGAATCGCGGCTTCCGGCGGCGACGTCAGCTCCCGGGCGACGGCCATCTCCAACGAGGTGAACAGCCACCGCTGCCCGGGCAAGCAGACGAACGGGTGCCAGGCGAAGACGCCCGTCCATTTCGTCGTCGACCGTGGCGGCCAGACGAAGTCGTTCACCGTCACGCCGTACTACGACGCGAAGGTCAAGCGCCACCGGATCGGCTTCGCCTTCGAGGGCAGCGGCCTGGTGCCGGTGGACACCTCGATCCCAGGTGCCGCGCACGAGTCGGTGAACGCGATGTGGAGCGTCACCAGCGGCACGGTCTCGCGAATCGCGCAGATCTTCAACGCGCAGGATCGAAAGAAGCTCCACGGGATCGTCGGCAGCTACGAGATCACCCAGCAGGCGTTCGGCTTCGGTCCGCGCGAGGCGCTCACGCTCATCGCGATCATCAGCCTCTCGCTCGCGATCGTGAACCTCTTCCCGTTCCTGCCGCTCGACGGCGGGCACATCTTCTGGAGCGTCGTCGAGAAGCTCCGCGGCCGTCCGGTCCCGTTCCGGGTGATCGAGGGGGCGAGCGTCGTCGGATTCGTCCTCGTCCTGATGCTCTTCGCGGTCGGGCTGTCGAACGATCTGTCGAAGCTCGCCGGACCGGGCTTTCACCTGCGCTGAGAACGCGCTTCGGAGTAGGCTCCCGGGATGGAGGCGATTACAAGCGCCGAGAGGGGCACGGAACGTCCTGCCGCCCTCGACGCAAAGACGGCATGCGAGGCTTTTCAGGCGACCGCGGCGGCGCATCCAGACAGGCCGGCGATCCGCACCAAGGGGGACGAGTTCACCTGCACGTGGGGTGAGTACTCCGACCGCGCCACGCGGATCACGGCCGGCCTTGCGGCCTGCGGGGTGAGCCGCGACGACACGGTCGCGATCATGCTCACGAACCGCCCCGAGTTCCACTTCGCGGACGCCGGCGTCATGCACCTCGGCGCCACGCCGTTCTCGATCTACAACACGTACACGGTCGAGCAGATCCAGCACCTCCTCCAGGACGCGGCGAGCAAGGTCGTCATCACCGAGCAGTCCTTCGTGGACACCGTCCTTGCCGCGAGCAAGGGCGGCAGCGTTGAGACCGTCGTGGTGGTCGACGGCGACCCTCCCGAGGGGACGATCTCGCTCGACGAGCTGGTCGAGAAGGGCGAGGATGACTTCGACTTCGAGGCGGCCTGGAAGGCGGTCCAGCCCGACGACGTACTGACGCTCATCTACACGTCGGGGACCACGGGCCCGCCGAAGGGCGTGCAGATCACCCACGCGAACATCTGCGAGACCGTTCGCTCCTACGACGACGTCATCGACTTCCCGGACGGCGGCCGGATCGTCTCCTACCTGCCGATGGCGCACATCGCCGAGCGGAACGTCAGCCACTACCTGCCGATGCTCTGTGGCTTCACGGTCACCTGCTGCCCCGACGCGCGCGAGGTGATGTCCTACCTGCCGCAGGTCCGGCCGACCTGGTTCTTCGCCGTGCCGAGGATCTGGGAGAAGCTGAAGGCGGGCCTCGAGCAGATGCTCGCAGCGGCCCCCGACGAGCAGCGGGCCGTCAGCGAGGCCGCGCTGGAGGCGTCGCTTGAGAAGGTGCGCCTCGAGCAGGCCGGCGAGGAGGTCCCGCAGGAACTGGCGGACAGGGTGGCGAAGGCCGACGAGGAGCTGTTCTCGGGCCTGCGCCAGCACCTCGGCCTGGACGACCTCGAGGCGTGCAACGTCGGCGCTGCGCCCACGGCGCCCGAGGTCATCGAGTTCTTCCACGCCATCGGGATCCCGCTGGCGGAGCTCTGGGGAATGTCGGAGACCACAGGCGCCGGGACATGCAACCCGCCGGAGCGGATCAAGATCGGCACGATCGGCCCGCCGGCGCCGAACGTCGAGATCAAGCTCGGTTCCGACGGCGAGATCATGATCCGCGGGCCCGTTGTCATGAAGGGCTACCGGAACCTGCCGGAGAAGACCGCCGAGGCCTTCGACGACGACGGCTTCCTGCTCACCGGCGACATCGGCGAGTTCGACGAGGACGGCTACCTGAAGATCGTCGATCGCAAGAAGGAACTCATCATCACCGCGGCCGGCAAGAACCTCTCGCCGGCGAACATCGAGGCGCGCCTCAAGCAGATCCCGCTGGTCAGCCAGGCGGTCGCGATCGGCGACCGGCGCAAGTTCATCTCCGCGCTCCTGACGCTCGACCCCGAGGCCGCCAAGGCGTGGGCGTCCAAGCATGGCGCCGACGACGACCCCGAGGCGCTCGCCGGCAACGAGGAGCTTCGCGAGGAGATCGAGAAGGGCCTCGAAGAAGCAAACGAGCAGCTCGCGCGCGTCGAGCAGGTGAAGAA
>JAWVFM010000023.1:0-4650 GCA_033856015.1 Solirubrobacterales bacterium | reverse complement strand
CTCCAGGGCGCCGTCGTCGCGAATCCTGACCGCGACTCCGTTTGTTCCAGCCGCGCCGGCGATCTGTCGCACCCGCTCGCGATCGCCGTCACCGTGCGGCTCCATGAGGCCACCGCAGGCGACCACGGGGACACCGAGCTCCTCGAGCACCTGGGGGCGCAGCTCTGCCGAGCGCAGGATCAGATTCGTCTCGAGCTCACCGGGCTTTGAGTCGAAGCCGGTGTGCAGGATCCCCGAGTTGGTGCCGCTCGCTCCGAGGGCGAGCTCGTCCTCGGCCTCGAGCAAGACGGTCACGACACCGCGCCGCGACAGTGCGTGGGCTACCGCGACGCCGACCACGCCGCCGCCGATCACTGCGACGGGGGCGTCGGGACTCGACGATGCGGTCACGCTTGACAAGCTATCGCTCGCGGATAGGCTGCGCGGTAAAGGTTGGGTTGTCCCACCATTCCGAATCGAGGCCCACTGAGATGACGCTCGACGAACTCAAGAAGGCAATCAAGGACGGTGAGATCGACACCGTTCTCTTGGTCATCGCCGACATGGAGGGCAGGCTCCAGGGGAAGCGTCTGACGGCAGCGCACTTCCTCGACGACGTCGTCGAGCACGGAGCCGAGGGCTGCAACTACCTGCTCGCCGTGGATGTGGACATGGACACGGTCGACGGGTACTCGATGTCCTCGTGGTCACGCGGCTACGGCGACTTCGTGATGAAACCCGACTTCGACACCCTGCGGCGGATTCCGTGGCACCCGGCGACAGCGCTCCTGCTCGCTGACCTCGAGTGGCTGGACGGCGCCGACGTGGTCGCCTCGCCGCGGCAGATCCTCCGCAAGCAGCTCGCGCGCCTGGGCGAGCGCGGCTGGAAGGCCTTCGCCGGGACCGAGCTGGAGTTCATCGTCTTCAACGACACCTACGAGGAGGCCGCGGGGAAGGGCTACAGCGACCTCGTGCCGGCCAACCTCTACAACGTCGACTACTCGATGCTGGGCACCGCTCGGATCGAGCCGCTGATTCGCCGCATCCGCAACGAGATGATGGGCGCCGAGATGCGGGTCGAGAACTCAAAGGGCGAGTGCAACTTCGGCCAGCACGAGATCAACTTCCACTACGACCAGGCGCTCGCTACGGCCGACGACCACGTTATCTACAAGACCGGCGCCAAGGAGATCGCCGCCCAGGAGGGCTACTCGATCACCTACATGGCCAAGTACAACGAGCGGGAGGGCAATTCGTGCCACATCCACTGCTCGCTCCAGCACGAGGGTGGCGGCAACGTCTTCGCGGACGACGAGGCGACGTTCGACCACTTCCTCGCCGGCCAGCTCGCCTCCCTGCGCGAGCTCACCCTCTTCTTCGCGCCGCAGGTCAACTCGTACAAGCGCTTCGCCGCGGGCTCGTTCGCGCCGACCGCCGTTGCGTGGGGAAACGACAACCGCACCTGCTCACTCCGAGTGGTCGGCCACGGTCAGTCCAAGCGCCTCGAGAACAGGCTCCCCGGCGCGGACGTCAACCCCTACCTGGCGCTGGCGGCGATCATCGCCGCCGGGCTTCACGGGATCGATAACAAGCTGGAGCTCGAGCCGGCGTTCGAGGGCAACGCGTATGAGTCCGACAAGCCTCGCGTCCCGCACACGATGTACGACGCTCGCGATCTGTTCGGCTCGAGCGCGGTCGCCAAAGAGGCCTTCGGAGATGACGTCGTCGATCACTATCTAAACCGCGCCCGGGTCGAGCTCGAGGCGCATGAGAGCGCGGTCACCGACTGGGAGCGGTTCAGGGGCTTCGAGAGGCTGTGAGCGTTCCCGTCGTGGGCATCCCCGCGGCCGTCGAGCAGGTCAGATGGAGAGCGTGGGATCAGGTCGTCAACCTGGCGCCGCGCACGTACCCGGCTGCCATCCAGAGGGCCGGCGCGCTGGCGACCATCCTCCCGCCCGACGATCGCGCGGTGGATGACCCGGCCTCCTGGCTGGATCGCATCGACGCTCTGCTTCTCGCCGGCGGCGCCGACGTGGACCCGCGCGCGTACGGGGCCGAGCCGGACCCCTCGGTGAGCGGGACCTGGCCCGAGCGCGACCGCTTCGAGCTGGCCCTCGCGCGGGGCGCGGTCGACCGCGGCCAGCCGGTGCTGGGCGTCTGCCGCGGCATGCAGCTCCTCAACGTCGCGCTGGACGGCACCCTCGAGCAGAACCTTCCCGACCGCCTCGGCAGCGACCGCCACCGCCACACGCCGGGGGCGTTCGCGGACCACGAGGTGCGCCTGGAGCCGGGGTCCCTGGCGGAGCGCTCCATCGGCGCCGAGCGTACGGCTGTGAAGTCGCACCACCATCAGGGCGTCGCCGAGCTGGGTGAGGGGCTCCTCGCGAGCGGCTGGTCCGTGGAGGACGACGTGATCGAGGCGATCGAGCGCCCGGGGGAGGAGTTCGTCCTCGGCGTCCTCTGGCATCCGGAGGAGGACGAGCGCAGCCGAGTCATCGGGGCACTCGTGGAGGCCGCAGGATGATCTCGGTGATCGAGCCGGCCACGGAGGAGGTGATGGCGGAGGTCCCGCGCGCCGGAGCGGAGGAGGTCGACGCCGCGGTCGCGCGTGCAAAGGCCGCCTTCCCCGGCTGGCGAGACGTTGCCCCCGGCGATCGCGCCGCGCTGCTTCACCGCCTGGCCGACGCCCTCGAGTCGGAGGCGGAGTCGCTGGCCACGCTGGAGGCGCGAAACGCCGGCAAGCCGATCGGCGACGCCCGCGGGGAGATCGGGATGGTGGTCGCCACCTACCGCTACTACGCGGCCGCTCCGGAGCGCCTGCTCGGCAAGACGATTCCGGTCTCGGGCGGGGTGGACATGACCTTCCGCGAGCCGCTCGGGGTGGTCGGGCTGATCGTGCCCTGGAACTTCCCGCTCGTCATTGCCTCCTGGAAGGCGGCGCCGGCGCTGGCCGCCGGCAACACGATCGTCCTGAAGCCGGCCGAGCTCACGCCGCTCACGGCGCTCGAGCTCGAGCGGATCGCGCTGGAGGCCGGGATCCCGGAGGGGGTCCTGAACGTCGTCGCCGGCCCGGGCTCCGTGTGCGGCCGGCGCCTGGTCGAGCACGCCGACGTGGCAAAGATCGCGTTCACCGGGTCCACTGAGGTCGGGCGCGGGATCGCGAAGGGCGCCGCGGACGGGATCAAGCGGGTCACCCTGGAGCTCGGCGGCAAGTCGGCGAACGTCGTCTTCGCCGACGCCGACCTCGAGCGCGCGGGGGCGGCCGCGCCGATGGCCGTGTTCGGCAACGCGGGCCAGGACTGCTGCGCGCGCTCTCGCATCCTGGTGGAGAGCTCCGGCCTCGAGGAGTTCATGGTCTCCTTCGAACGAGCCGTCACCTCGCTGGTCGTCGGCGACCCGCTCTCAGAGGACACCGACATGGGCCCGCTGATCTCCGCCGCGCATCGTGAGACGGTGGCGTCGTTCGTGGGCGACGATGCGCCGGTGGCCGTTCGCGGGACGGCTCCCGACGGTCCCGGCTACTGGTATCCGCCGACGGTTCTGGCGCCGGTGTCCAACGACGACCGCGCGGCGCGCGAGGAGATCTTCGGCCCGGTCGGCTGCGTGATCCCGTTCGCCGACGAGGCCGCGGCGGTGGCGATGGCGAACGACACCATCTACGGGCTCTCGGGCTCTGTCTGGACCCGCGACGGCGCCAAGGCGCTGCGCGTCGCGCGGGCGATGGAGAGCGGGGTGGTCTCGATCAACTCGAACACCTCGGTGCGCGTCTCCACGCCGTTCGGAGGCTTCAAGCAGTCGGGCGTTGGCAGAGAGCTAGGCCCGGACGCGCTGGATGCCTACACCGAGGTCAAGAACGTCTACTACGCCACCGAGGAGGGCTAGGTCGAATGGCAGGACGCCTGGAGGGAAAGGTGTGCGTCGTCACCGGCGCCGCGAGCGGCATCGGCGCAGAGTCCGCCCGTCTCTTCGCGGCGGAGGGTGCGCGCGTGGTCGGCGTCGACCTGCGGGCGAGCTCCGAGGGCGAGCTCGCGATCGAGGCGGACGTCACCGACGAGGCCCAGGTCCGAGCCCTCTACGAGCGCGTTCGCGCCGAGCTCGGGCGCGTCGACGTCCTCTTCAACAACGCCGGGATCAACCCGAACGACGACTCCTCCGCGCTCGATACCTCGCTCGAGGCGTGGCAGCGGGTGCAGGACGTCAACGTCCGCAGCGTCTTCCTGTGCTGCAAGCACGGCATCCCGCACCTGCTCGACGCGGGCGGCGGCTCGGTCATCAACACCGCCTCGTTCGTCGCCGTCATGGGCGCGGCGATCTCGCAGGTCTCCTACACGGCATCGAAGGGCGCGGTGCTCTCGATGTCGCGTGAGCTGGGCGTTGAGTTCGCCGCCCGCAACGTGCGGGTCAACGCGCTCTGCCCGGGGCCGGTCAACACGCCGCTCCTTCAGGAGCTGTTCGCCAAGGACCCGGACAAGGCCGGGAAGCGGCTGGTTCATATTCCGGCTGGGCGCTTCGGGGAGGTGCGCGAGATCGCGGACGCCGCGCTCTTCCTCGCGAGCGACGAGTCGAGCTTCGTCAACGCGACGGCCTTCATGGTCGACGGCGGCCTCTCCGCGGCCTATCTCACGCCCGGGCAGTAAGGGCTCTGGTGGTTAGGATGCGAGCGATGTCGGT
>JAWVFM010000022.1:0-5722 GCA_033856015.1 Solirubrobacterales bacterium | reverse complement strand
GCTCGGCGTCGTCGGCCGGCATCAGCTCGGTCGGTCGCGCGCCGAGCAGGCTCGACTCCGTGCGGTTGAAAAGGCGCTTGGCGGCGGTGTTGGCGAAGACCACCCGCTGCTCGCGGTTCAGGAGGAGGATCGCGTCGGGGACCGCGTTGAGCACGATCTCCCAGCGGAGGCCCGGCGTTTCCACGGTCTCCTCACTCATTTCTGCCGATGGTAAGCATCCATGCCCCCTGTTGGACGAACAATTGCAGCCTGACTACTCTCAGTCCACTCTCATCTTCATCTCATGGACAGGCCTCACCCTTGAGAGTTCCATCATGCGCCGTCGTTTGCGGAATACCAACATGCAGAAGGCTCTAGTCGGCGAGGATCTCGTCGAGCTTGGCCAGCAGCTGGTCCCTGCCGGCCGTCTTGCCGATCGCCCCGAGCGCGCCCAGGTCCATCGCCCGCCGGGCGATCGCCGGGTGCTCGTGGCCGCTGAGGACCAGGACCCGAAGTGGCGGGTCGCCGTCGATCTGCTCGGCGAGCTCCGCGAGGACGGCGAATCCGTCCGGATCGGGCATGGTCAGGTCCAGGAGCAGAAGCTCGGGGGCCTCCGCCTTGCACAGAGCGATCGCCTCGGTCGAGCTCGTGCTGGTGAGCACCCGGCCGAAGCCACCGCTTTCGAGGATGCGCTGGATCAGCCGAACGCTCATGGGATCGTCGTCGACGACCATCACCGTCGACTTGGCTCGCCTGGACGCAACATCGGTCACGCTTCAAGCCTAGAGAGGGAGGGGGCTCCGAGTGGCTCTTGAGTTCGGCCTCGGTGGCTTCCCTGCGCTCGTCAGGCGCCTGATCGCCGGTGTGCCCCAGATCGCGGGCGCGATCGTCGCCTCGCTGGTCGTCGGCTCCGACATCTCGGTGCGGGCCGGGCTCATCGTCCTCGCCGCCTACCTTCTGGCCGGCTACCTGAGCGCTCGCGCTGCGCGGTGGCGCTGGCTTCTGCCATTGGCCGGGACGCTCGGGACGGGCGCGTTTCCGCTGCTCGGGTCCGCCGGCTCCATCCTCGCCCTGGCGCTCCTCGACCAGCCGGTCCGGGCCCGGCCCCTGGTGATCGCAGCCCTCGAGTCGCTCATCATCGTGTGGCTGGGGCATCGCGTCCTCGGCCGCCACGCCCGCGTTCAGATCGGCGTCATCGGCTCGCCGTCGGAGGCGCTCCGGCTACGCAAGGAGCTCGGCAAGTCGAACGCGCGCGACTTCGACGTGGCGGCGACCATCACCCCGGACGACTGGCAGCTCGACGCCGCCGCCCTGCAGAGCCCCTACCTCTGCTCCCTCTCCGACATTGGCCGGGCGATTGACGAACGCGGGCTCGAGATGCTCGTCGTCACGAGCGAGTTCCCGCGCGCCCGCGTCGACGAGCAGCTCTACAAGGAGGTCATCACCCGGCCGGTCCAGATCATGCCGCTCCACGAGTTCCACGAGCGACGCTTCGGCGCGGTTCCCCTGGCAGAGATCGACTACGCCTGGTTCACGGCGCTCGCGGGCAGCCACGGGCATCCGATGCGAGTGATCGCCAAACGGGTCTTCGACCTCGCCGTCACCGTCCCGCTTGGCATCGCGGTCGCCCCGTTCCTCGGGATCATCGCCCTGCTGGTCCGCCGCGACGGCGGCCCGGCGCTCTTCCGGCAGGAGCGAATCGGTCGCAACGGCAAGCCGTTTCTGATCTACAAGTTCAGGACGATGGACCAGCAGCCCGATTCGGCAGCAACCTGGACGACCGTCGACGACGATCGCATCACCCCGATCGGGCGCACGCTCCGCAAGACCCACCTCGACGAGATCCCGCAGCTCTGGAACGTCATCAAGGGCGAGATGAGCCTGGTCGGGCCACGGCCCGAGCAGGGAACCTACGTCTCCCAGCTCCAGGAGCTCATCCCGTTCTACGGCCAGCGGCACATCGTCAAGCCCGGTCTGACCGGTTGGGCTCAGGTGCGGGCGGGCTACGCCGGCAGCCTCGAGGGCACGGCCGTGAAGCTCTGCAACGACCTCTACTACGTCAAGCACCACACCCTTTCGCTCGATCTCGCGATCATGCTCGAGACCGTGCGCGCCCTCGTGGCGGACCGCCAGTTCGGCATGAAGTTCGCGACCGAGGGCACGATGCTCGGCGAGGGCTCCCGGCGCGTCCTGGCGGACCTTGCCGGCGAGAGCAGGCTCCGCCCGGTCGAGCCGCCGCCGGAGCGAGAGCGCGTCACCAGCGCCTAGCCGACGGGCGTCAGGAGCCGCCGCCGAGGAGGCGGCGAATGCGCCGCTCCGCGTCGGCGATGCGGGTCGCGGCCTCCTCCTCCACCCTGCTGGCCGAGCGCATCCGGGCATCCCACTGCGACACCTGCTCCGCGGTCTTTGCGGCCTCGCTGACCCGGCCCTCGGCCTCCCCGACGCGGCCCTCGATGCCGGCCAACCGGCGCTCGGACTCGGCAATCCGGCCCAGTGCAGCCTCGATCCGCGAGAGGGCGCTGCCGATCCGCTCGTCGACCTCGGCCCGGGCGGCGAGCAGCCGCGCCTCCACTCCGGCGTCCATCGCCTCCGCCTGCCGCGCCACCTGCGCCTCGGCCGCCGCGGCGGCGCGTTCCTCGGCGTCGGCGATGCGGCGCTCCGCCTCGGATTCAGCGCGAGCAGTCAGCTCGGAGGCGTGCCGCTCGAGATCGGCGGAAAGGGTCTCTCGGTGACCTGCGAGCTCGGCGCTCAGGGTGGCGCGATGGTCCTCTCCTCGCTGAACGAGCGCCTGCTCCAGGGTCGCCTCGCGCGCCTTCGCGAGAGCCTGGACGTCGTCGTTCAACCGGCTTCGGGCCGCTTCGACCTCGGCGGCGATGCGCGCCGTGAGGGAATCCGCCGTCTCGGCCGCTGCGGCGGTGAGGGACCCTCGGTGCGCAGTCAGCTCAGCGGCGAGGGTGTCCCGGTGCCCCGCGAGCTGTGATGAGAGGACCTCGCGCTGGCCGGCGAGGTCCTTCGTCAGGCCGTCGCGGTGGCGCTGGAGCGCGGCCTCGAGGCTCGCGCGCGAAGACTCAGCGATGCGCGCCTCCGCCTCGCGCGATTGCTCGCTGACCTTCGCCAACTCGGCCTCCGTCGTGGCGTCGATCCGCGCCGCCAGCCTGCGCTCGATCTCCTGCTCATCCGGAGCGGCCTTCGCGAGCGCCTCGAGCATCGCTGCGCTCACGCGCGATTCAACGGCCTCGACCTCCGTCCCCAGGCGACTCGAGAGCCAGTCGGCGGCGGTCACGCGAGCGGCCTCGATTGCAGCGGCCTTGGCGCGTTCCACCGCCTCCGCCGCCCGCGCCTCGGACTCCTCGCGCAGCAGCCCACGCTGGCGCTCCAGCTCGGCGAGCCCGCTAGCGCTCAGCTCCCCCGTGAGCGCGAGGGCCTGCTCGCGGAGCCGCGCCTCGGTCTCGTCCGCGCGCCTGGCTGCCGCGTCCCTGGCCCGGTTCTCGTCTTCCTGGAGCCGAGCGAACAGGCTCTGCGAGAGCGTCGCCTCGGCGGTGGCGGTCCGCTCTTCGAGCACTCCGCGGAGGTCGGACTCGAGCTTCGCGCGCCACGCTTCGAGCTCCTGGTCGATCGACGCCATGCGCGTCGCAGTCAGGCGCTCGAGCGTCTCGTCGGCGTGGCTGGCCAACTCCGCTCGTTTTGACTCAACGGCTTCCGCCAGGGACTCCCGGTGCGCGCCAAGGCGGGTTTCGAGGGAGCGGCGGTGAGCCTCGGCCTGCGAAGCGAGCGCCGCCCCCTTCTCCGCGACCTCGGCCTCCAGGGCCGCCGCGTGGCGCTCGAGGTCCCCAGAGAGCGCACCGCGATGCGAGTCGAGCTCGGCGCGAAGAGAGCTCTGGTGGGCGGTCAGGGCGTCGTTCAGGCTCGAACGGTGCGATTCGAGCGCCGCCTCCAGGGCCGCGCGGTGTGAACCGATGTCGGCTGCGCCTGCAGCGCGCACTGCGCCAGTCGCCACGTCGAGCCGCTCCGCAATCCGCGCGGCGATGTCCCGCTCCAGGCGCTCCTCGGCCTCCGCACGCGCATCGGCCACCGCAGCCAGGAGCCGCCCGCGCTCCTCAGCGACCGCCGCCTCGGCAGCATGAAGGCGCTCTTCGACCGCCATGGCTGTCGCCTCGCGGGCGGCGCTACCCGCGCGCTCCTCCGCCTGCAGGATGCGCACCTCCGCTTCGGCTCGCAGGCTGGACACTCGCCGCTCGATCTCGGCGTCGCCGACGCTCTGCAGGTCCGCCGCAAGCTCGGCCAGCCGTCCCTGCAGGCGCTCGCGCTCCGCCGTCGCCTGCTCGCCAACGGCGGCCCGGCTCGCCGCGACGACGCGCTCGGTCTCGGCGGAAAGGCGCGCTTCGGCCGCGGTCAGGCCGGCGTCCACCTGCTTGGCAAGCTCGACCTCGGAGCGCGCGGCGAGCCGCTCGGACTCCTCGCGCTGGCGCTCGGCAAGCGCAGCCTCTGCGGTCGTGAGCCGCTCCTCGATCGCGGTCGCCAGCCGCTCCTGGCGCTCGGCCAGGGACGCGGCAACCTGCTCCTCGCGAGCCGCCAGAGATGCCTCGAGCGCGCTCGCACGCTCGCCTAGTTCCCGGCTGAGGTCGGCGCGCGCGGTGCCGATTGTTTCCCCGAAGCTCGCCTCCAGCGCAGCGCGGCGTGCCTCGTCGGCCTGGGTGAGCTCGTGATCCACCGCGGCCAGCCGAGAAGCCACGGTTGCGTCGAGGCTCGCCTCGAGAGCGGTCCTCAGGCGTGGCTCCAGCGCGTCGAGCTCGGCGAGGCTCGCCCGGCGGAGGTCGCTCTCGAGGCCGCGAATCTCGGCGCTCAGGGCCTCGCGATGCTCCCTGGTTCGAGCCTGAAGCTGGGCGGCCACCGCGTCGACGGCGCTCGCGGCCTCGTCGCGCAGACGCGCGAGGCCTGTGTCGAGCCGCTCGGCGGCCTCGCGGACCAGGAGCGCCCCAAGGTCGCGCCGGAACTCCGCCTCGGCCTGTTCCGCGCGAGCCGCGAACTCACCGAGCTCGCTTAGGAGGTCGGCGCGGGCCGCCTCGACCTGCGCCTTGGCTGCGTCAGAGAGATCAGACGAGCGTGTCGGCTCGCCGTCCGACTTGCGGTTCGGGTCTTCGGGCTCGCGCCCTCTTGTGGCCACGGGCCAGGGATCGTCCTACACGCGCCGGATCGCAACACGGTCGCCAACCCCAATCGCGTCATCCGCGCTTGGCTGATGCCCGCGCTACCGTCCTGCGGATGGACCCACCGCGCCGCCCGGCGGCTTCGGCGCCTGAGCCGGCAGCGCTCGTCCCGCTCCTCATGCTCACCGTCGTTTGGGCATGGTGGGCCTGGAAGCAGGGCGCTTACTTCGGCACGGTCGAGCTGCCCGGCACCGTGGTCCTCTGTGCCGGGACCGTCCTGCTGGCGTGGGTCGCCCCGCTCCGCGGCCGGCTCGCCGCCTCCCCGCCGGTGCGCGTGGCCCTCGGCGGCCTCGTGGCCCTTGGCCTGTGGAGCCTCCTCTCCGCGATCTGGAGCCCGGCGCCCGACGTAGCCATCACCGACGCCCAGCGGGTCCTCACCTACGGCCTGGCATTCGGATTCGGCATCTGCCTGTGCAACCTGCTGGGGGCACGGATGTCGCTCGCGATCGTCCCGATCGCGGTCGCCGGCGGCGCGATCGCGCTGGCGACCACCGTCACGCTGCTGACCGGCCACGACGTCAAGTCGTACCTGGAGA
>JAWVFM010000021.1:0-4540 GCA_033856015.1 Solirubrobacterales bacterium | reverse complement strand
TCTTCAAGGGCGTCCCCAGCCGGATCGGCTACCTGATCGACATGGCTCCCAAGGAGCTCGAGAAGGTCCTGTACTTCGCGGCCTCGATCGTCACCTGGATCGACGAGGAGGCGCGGCAGAAGGACCTCGCCAAGCTCGAGAAGGAGGTCCAGAAGATCCTCGACGCCTACGCGGCGGAGCGCGAGCAGCGCACCCAGCAGCTCTCCGAGACGCTGGCGCGCCGCACCGCCTGGATCCAGGGCGAGGGCACCCAAGCGGATTACGACGACGAGGATCACCTCTGGGCGGATGCGCTCGAGGTCACCCCGAAGAAGCTCGACGACGCGGAGCGGACCAAGCTCCTGCGCGACACGAAGAAGTCGATGGAGTCCGAGATCGGCGACACCGAGGCGTACCTCGACGACGCGATCGAGCGCATGGAAGAGGTCTGGAAGACCTTCCAGGAGATGAAGGTCAAGGACGTCATCAACGACGAGGCCGTCTTCCGCGAGCTGAAGGACCGCTTCGGCTCCCAGTTCGGCTGGGGCGAGTACTTCCGCGGCGGCATGGGCGCCGAGTCCATCCGCGACCTGCTGGAGCAGGTGAACCTCGAGGAGGAGTGCGAGGAGCTCGAGCAGACGATCAACACCTCCAAGGGCCAGAAGCAGGCCCGTGCCGTGAAGCGGCTGAAGGTGGCGTCCTCGTTCCTCAACTCGCCGAACAGGCCCGAGTGGATGGTGCTCGACTGCGTGCCGGTCATCCCGCCGGAGCTGCGCCCAATGGTGCAGCTCGACGGTGGCCGCTTTGCCACGTCGGACCTGAACGACCTCTACCGCCGCGTCATCAACCGCAACAACCGCCTGAAGCGCCTGCTCGACCTGGGCGCTCCCGAGATCATCGTCAACAACGAGAAGCGCATGCTCCAGGAGGCCGTCGACGCGCTGTTCGACAACGGCCGTCGCGGGCGCCCGGTCACGGGACCCGGCAACCGCGCCCTGAAGTCGCTCTCCGACATGCTCAAGGGCAAGCAGGGGCGGTTCCGCCAGAACCTGCTCGGCAAGCGCGTGGACTACTCCGGCCGTTCGGTCATCGTGGCCGGCCCGAGCCTGAAGCTCCACCAGTGCGGGCTGCCGAAGCTCATGGCGCTGGAGCTCTTCAAGCCGTTCATCATGGCCCGCCTCGTCGAGCGCAAGGCCGTCCAGAACATCAAGGCCGCCAAGAAGATGGTCGACTCGATGATCCCGGAGGTCTGGGACGTCCTCGAGGAGGTCATCTCCGAGCACCCGGTCCTGCTCAACCGCGCGCCGACGCTCCACCGCCTGGGCATTCAGGCGTTCGAGCCGGTGCTGGTCGAGGGCAAGGCACTCCAGGTCCATCCGCTCGACTGCCACGCGTTCAACGCGGACTTCGACGGCGACCAGATGGCCGTCCACGTGCCGCTGTCCGCCGAGGCGCAGGCGGAGGCTCGGATCCTGATGCTCTCGTCCAACAACATCCTCTCGCCCGCGAGCGGCCTGCCGCTCGCG
Source organism: Solirubrobacterales bacterium (assembly GCA_033856015.1). Classification (GTDB taxonomy): domain Bacteria; phylum Actinomycetota; class Thermoleophilia; order Solirubrobacterales; family 70-9; genus JAWVFM01. Next base: position 3,035 of record JAWVFM010000021.1, on the reverse strand, counting down.
ACACCGAGCCAGGACATGGTGCTGGGCATCTACTACCTCACGTACTCACCCGAGGACGTGACGCAGCTCGATCCGACCAAGCTGAAGCGCAAGCCGCACCCGTTCCGGACCGCGCAGGAGGCCGAGCTCGCCTACGAGCATCACATCGTCGGGCTCCAGGACTACGCCGAGTACCGCCGCCCTGGCCAGGAGCACTTCCTGACCACGGTCGGGCGGATCATCTTCAACGACCGCGTGGAGCGGGCGCTCGCCGAAGCGCTGGATGACGAGTTCGACCCCACGGGATACACGTTCGTCAACCACTCGCTGAAGAAGAAGGACATCAACTCCATGGTCTCGGCCCTGGTCGAGACGTACGGGGCGGGAGCGATCTCGCAGGCGCTGGACGCCTTCAAGGAGCTCGGCTTCCATTACGCCACGCAGGCCGGCATGACGATCTCGAAGAACAACATCGTCTCGCCGCCGAACAAGGAGGCCATCCTCGACGGCTACGAGGCGCGGGTCACGGACATCCAGACCGAGTACGACGAGGGCTACATCACCGCGGAGGAGCGCAAGGAGCGCGTCACCTCGCAGTGGGAGCAGGCAACCGACGAGGTCGCCAAGGCCATGGAGGACAACCTCCACGAGCTGAACCCCATCTTCATGATGGCCAACTCCGGCGCCCGAGGCTCGTTCAAGCAGATCCGCCAGCTGGCCGGCATGCGCGGGCTGATGGCGAATCCGAAGGGCGAGATCATCGAGCGACCGATCAAGGCCAACTTCATGGAGGGCCTCTCGGTCTCCGAGTACTTCATCTCCACCCACGGCGCCCGCAAGGGCCTCGCCGACACGGCGCTTCGCACGGCCGACTCCGGCTACCTGACGCGCCGTCTCGTCGACGTCGCCCAGGACGTCATCGTGCGCTCGGAGGACTGCAAGACGAAGGACTTCGTCGAGCTGCCGCTCCTGAACGCCGAGGGCGAGCTGAACGACAACCTGATCGGCCGTCTGGCGGCGAAGAAGTTCACGACCAAGCGCGGTCGCGAGCTGCTGAAGCGCAATCACGTGATCGACCTGCCGGAGCTCGAGGAGATCCGCGAGGCGTTTGCCGACGAAAAGGACGTTGTCATGATCCCGCTTCGGTCGACGCTCAAGTGCGACCTCGAGACCGGCGTATGCCGCTCCTGCTACGGGCGCTCGCTCGCCACCGGCGCGATGGTCGAGCTGGGCGACGCGGTCGGCATCATCGCCGCGCAGTCGATCGGCGAGCCGGGCACGCAGCTGACCATGCGGACGTTCCACACCGGCGGCGTCGCCGGCCAGGACATCACGCAGGGCCTGCCGCGAGTCGTCGAGCTCTTCGAGGCGCGCAAGCCGAAGGGCCTGGCCCAGATGTCAGCCGTCGACGGCAAGGTGTCGGTCGAGGAGACGGACAAGGCGATGAAGGTCACCGTCACCGACGCGAAGGGCGAGGAGCACCCGTACAGCTTCCCGCCGCGCACCCGCCTCTACGTCGCCCACGGCGAGCGGATCGAGGCCGGCAAGCAGCTGGCCGAGGGCTCGCTGTACCCGGTGGAGCTCCTCGACATCCGCGGCCGGACCGCGACCGAGGTCTACATCGTGGCCGAGGTTCAGAGGGTCTACAAGGCCCAGGGGGTCGACATCAACGACAAGCACATCGAGCTCATCGTCCGCCAGATGATGAAGAAGGTGCGCATCGATTCGAAGGGGTCGACCACCCTGCTCCCGGGGGCGCTCGAGGACCGCCACAAGCTCAAGCGGACCAACAAGCAGGTGAAGGACGAGCACGGCACGCCCGCACGCGCCGAGGAGGTGATCCTTGGGATCACCAAGGCCTCGCTCGCCACGGAGTCGTTCCTGTCCGCGGCCTCCTTCCAGGAGACCACGAAGGTCCTGACCGACGCGGCGCTCGAGGGCAAGCGCGACACCCTGCGCGGCCTCAAGGAGAACGTCATCATCGGCAAGCTGATCCCGGCGGCGACCGGCCTCAAGCACTACCGGTCGCTCGAGATCGAGCCGGTCGAGCCCGCCGAACGGCCCGACGACGACCTCCTGGACACAGAGGACCTGGCCGCGGAGCTCGGCCTCTCCGAGGACGGCGAGGGCGTGACGGAGCTCGAGGGCTTCGGGCCCTCGTTCGCCGAGGAGCTCGAAGAGCTCGCCCAAGAGATCGAGTCCGGGACGCCCGAGCCCGAGTAGCTTGCGCTCCGCCTGGCGGGGCTAGCGCTCGCCTTCGGCCGCGCCGCGTGCGTGGGCCATGCCCGCGCGCACGGTGGCCGGAGGTCCGAGCACTCGGCGTCGGCCGCCCGGTGGGCAGCTCGGGACGCGCACAGCGTCGGGAGCATGCGGGCCTCGGCGCGGGCCGCGCGGGCGCTTCGGCTCGCGCCGGAAGCGGCGGAAGCCGTGGCCGCCGTCGGTCTCGGGCGCTTCCTCGACCTCAGGGGTTGCCTTGATGGCCCAGTAGACCGTGTAGAGCAGGAAGCCCACCGGGATCTTCAGGACCACGGCGAGGAAGACGATCGGCCAGAGCCCGTGCATGTCCCTCAGCCGTACCGGCGGTCTGTGAGCCCTCGACGCCTCACCGCTGGTCAGTGTACCCAGAGCTCGCCCACGCCAGCATCGCCTCGACGTGGACGTCCGTCAGCCCGACATCGGCCTCCGTCGGCACGAGCATCGTCGGTCCCTGGCGCTTCGCCGCCCACTCGTAACAGGTGTAGTCCAGGCAGTCGTCGACCCATGCCACGGGCCGCGGGCCGGCGTACTCGTCGATCGCCTCCACCTTCCAGTGCGCGGTGCCGAAACGGGCCCGCCCGTCGAAGCTCAGGTAGGGGAGATCCGCCGGCAGCCCGAGGATCAGGGGCAGGGACTCGTTGGCGCGCTCCTCCCAGCCGGTCGCCCAGATGAGCTCGAAGACCTCGGCGAGCCGGGCGATGCGCTCACCCGCAGACGGGTCGATGCAGTGCGCCGTTCCGTTGATCAGGTGGATCTTTCCCGGGGCCTGCGCGAGGGAGCCCTCGAAGCCGAAGAGGCTG
>JAWVFM010000020.1:0-2583 GCA_033856015.1 Solirubrobacterales bacterium | reverse complement strand
GCCGCGATCACCATGAAGCAGCCCTCGAGGTCGGTCGGCGCATACGCGCGTGCGAGCCAGCGGATCGAGCCCTCGGCGGCGTAAGCCTGCAGGGCGGGCTCGAGCTCGGGCGCCACGACAGTCACCTCCCCGTCGCAGGCCAGTAGGCCCTCGACCTTCTCCAGGCCGATCGCGCCGCCGCCGACCACCAGGCAGTTGCGTCCGCTGAGTCGCAGGCAGGCGATGTAGAGCGGCGTCTCGAGCATGCCGCGAACGCAGGACTGGTCGCAGATCCCCTTGCGGAGCTGGCAGACGCATTCCTTGCCGGTATAGGCCTGTGCGGGCATGGACAAAGCGTAGCCCCCGCGCCGAGTGGAGAGAAACGACGTCCAGGCTGGCGAAATCCTCCACTCGGCGGGGTTGGCGGGGCGGTTTTGGCCCCTTGCTACCCTCGCCGTCCGATCGGCCGGGCATCTTCCCGCCGACTCGTCCAATCGCGCCCATGGGCCGTAGAGAGGCAGACATGCGCCTCATCGTCACCGAGAAGAACAACTCAGCGAAGAAGATCGCCGACATCCTGAGCGGCGGCTCGGCGAAGGCCGACGCCGCCTACAAGGTGCCGTTCTACACGTGGGCCAACGCCGACGGCGAGCACCTGGCGATCGGCCTGAAGGGGCACGTGATGGGCCCGGCGTTCCCGGAGGGCTACTCGAACTGGCAGGAGACCGACCTGCACGAGCTGATCGACGCGCAGATCATCAAGGAGCCCACCGACAAGAACGTCGTCAAGGCGGTCCGGAAGGTCGCCAAGGAGGCCTCCGAGATCGTCATCGCCACCGACTTCGACCGCGAGGGCGAGTTGATCGGCCTGGAGGCGCTCGAGCAGATCGTCGATGCGAACCCGAAGGTCACCGCCGAGCTCGAGTCGCGCCCACCGGTCAAGCGCGCCCGCTACTCCGCCCTCACCAAGGAGGAGATCGAGCGGGCGTTCGGCGAAATCGACGAGCTCTCCTACGACCTCGCCTACGCCGGCGCCGCGCGCCAGGACATCGACCTGATCTGGGGCGCGACGCTGACCCGCGCCGTCTCGCTCGCCACCCGCCGCTTCGGCTCGAACTTCCTCTCCGTCGGCCGGGTGCAGAGCCCGACCCTCGCGCTCGTCGTCGAGCGCGAGCTCGAGCGCCGCGCCCACGTCGCAAAGCCCTACTGGGAGGTCTTCGCGCGCTTCGAGCACCCCGACGGCGCGTTCGAGGCGCACCACGCGACGGACAAGTTCTGGGAGAAGGCGGAGGCCGACGCGGCGCTTGCGGGGACCAAGAGCCCCGGCGTGGTCAAGGCCGTCACCGCCAAGCGCAACTCGCGCAAGCCGCCGACGCCCCTGAACACCACGGCCTTCACGACCGACGCGTCCAGCCGCCTCGGGATCACCCCGGCCGCCGCCATGCGGGTCGCCGAGGACCTCTACATGGACGGCTTCATCTCCTACCCGCGCACCGACAACACCGTCTACCCCCGCTCCCTGAACACGCGCGAGCTGGTGCAGTCCCTGGTCCGGATCTCCGACTTCGAGGCGGCGGCGCCGCTGCTCGAGGGCGACCTGACGGCGACCCGCGGCCGCAAGGAGACCACGGACCACCCGCCGATCTACCCGACGCAGGCGGTCTACCCCGGAGCCCTCGAGGGCCCGAAGCGCCGCGTTTACGAGCTGGTCGTCCGGCGCTTCCTCGCGACCTTCTCGCCGCCGATGATCACCGAGTCCACGCGCGCCGACATCGAGGCCGGGAGCGAGTCGTACTTCGTGCGCGGCTCGGTTGTCGTCGACCCCGGCTTCGCCCGCATCTACACGTACGCCCGTTCCGCGGACGAGGAGATCCCCAAGCTCACCGAGGGCCAGGAGCTGGACCTCGACGGCGACCCCTGGCTGGTCGACAAGGAGACGCAGCCGCCGTCGCGCATCAGCCAGGGCAAGCTCATCGAGCTGATGGAGGAGCGCGGGCTCGGCACCAAGGCGACGCGCGCCGACATCATCCAGAAGCTCTACGACCGCGGCTATGTGTTCTCCAACCCTCCGGAGCCGTCGGAAACCGGGATCGCGATGTACAAGGCGTTCCACAAGTACGTCCCGCGCATGGCGACGCCCGAGATGACCGCTGAGCTCGAGAGCGACATGGACCTGATCGCCGCCGGCGAGACCACCAAGGAGGAGGTCCTGCGGATCAGCCGCGAGATGCTCCACTCGACGACCACGGAGCTCAACGACCAGCGCGAGGATCTCGCCAAGCAGATCTGGGCCGGGATGGACGAGGACAAGTTCCTCGGCCCGTGCAGGGTCTGCGAGGAGGCCGGGAGAAAGCGCGAGGACGGCTCGCCGAACCGCCTGCGCATCATCGAGCTGAAGGGCGGCAAGCGCATGTACGGCTGCGAGGGCTGGAACCGCGACGACCCGGAGGCAGCGGACTCGTGCCGCGTCTCGGGCCCGCTGCCTGGCCGCGGCTACGAGCTCTGGCGCCTCGAGGAGCGCTGCTCGGTCTGCGAGCAGATGCCGCGGCTGACGGTCAAGGGCTTCCGCGGGCGCCCCTGGAAGCTGTGCCTGAACGACGACTG
>JAWVFM010000019.1:0-3472 GCA_033856015.1 Solirubrobacterales bacterium | reverse complement strand
CACGAAGGCATCATCGCCCGAGCCGCCGCCCCCGGCAGCGCCGCCCGCGCCGCAGCCAACGCCTCCCGCGGCGCCGCCCGAGCCCGAGCCCGAGCCGCCGAAGCCCGCCGCTGAGCCGCCGAAGCCGGCTCCGGTGAGCGGCCTCGCCGGCGGCGACGAATCGGCCGCGCGGCTGGTCGCGATGAAGCTGGCCCTCGACGGCACCTCACGCGACGACGTGCGCAGCAAGCTCTCGGCGGAGTACTCGGTGGCGGACCTGGATGGCCTGCTGGACGACGTCTTCGCCAAGGCCGGCAAGTAGCCGGCGACTTGCTGATTACAGGCGACAGCTCGCCGACCGCCACGGCGCGATGATTCCTGCTCAGTACCGGCAGCTCTTCGCCATTCGCGAGGTGCGCCTGCCGATCCTGGGCTCTGCCATCGGACGCCTGCCGCTCGGCTCGGCGAGCCTCGCGGTCATCCTCCTCGTCCGCGCCAAGACCGGCTCGTTCGCAGATGCCGGAATCGTCGAGGCGGCGCTCACGATCGGCGTCGGGATCGGGCTGCCGATCCAGGGTCGGATCATCGACCGCACGGGGCAGACGCTCGTGCTCGTGGTCACCCAGGTCGTCAGCGCGGGCTCCTTCGCTGGGCTGGTGGTGAGCGCCGGCCAGGGCGCGACCGCTGCGGTGATGGCGGCATTTGCGTTCGGAGCCGGGGCATTCGTGCCGCCGCTTGGAGTGTGCATGCGCGGCCTGTGGGGGACGATGCTCGAAGACGGGCCGCTCCGCCAGTCCGCCTACGCGCTGGATGCGGTGATCATCGAGTTCGCGTTCATCGCCGGGCCGCTGATCACGGCCGGCGTGGTGGCGGTTGCCTCACCCTCCGCAGCGGTGGTGGTGAGCGCCGCTCTCGAGGTCGTTGGGACGTTCCTGTTCGCGGTGACCTCCGCCTCGCGCCAGTGGCGCGGCGAAGGGGTGTCGGGCGACTGGGCCGGGCCGCTGCGCTCGCCGGGCGTTCGCGTGCTCGCCCTCACCTCGCTCAGCCTCGGCTTCGCGGGCGGCGCGCTGATTCTCGGCCTCACGGCGTTCGCAACGTTGAAGGGCTCGAAGGAGGCGGCCGGCATCCTGATCTCGGTGCAGGCGGTGGCCAGCCTCGCCGGCGGCCTCTGGTACGGGGCGCGCGCCTGGAGGGCTCCGCTCGAGCGTCGTTACGTCCTCACGCTGGTGCTGCTCGCGGCCGGCTTCCTGCCGCTCGCGGCAGCATGGTCGATCCTCTCCATGGCCTTCCTCGTGGTGCTCTCGGGGTTCGCGCTCGCCCCGTCGTCCGCGATCGAGTACTCGCTGGCGGACACCGCCGCTCCGGCCGGGACCTCCACGGAGGCTTTCGCGTGGCTGATCACGGCCACGGTTGTCGGGGCCGGCACCGGGGAGGCGATCTGCGGAGCGATCGTCAACAGCGGCCACGTGAACCTCGGCCTGCTGATCTCCGGCGCCGCGGCCGTCATCGCGGCCGCCACCGCATTTGCCGGACGGCGGGCGTTGGTCGCGAGCCCCGCCACCTAGCCCGCTGGGAACGCCTGTTCGATCCGTACAATCGAGAGGCGTGGCTGGATCCAGCGAAATAGTCGTCTCAGGCGCTCGCGCGCACAACCTGAAGGGCGTCGACGTGACCCTGCCGAGGGACGCGCTCGTGGTGGTCACCGGGCTCTCCGGGTCCGGGAAGTCGAGCCTTGCGTTCGACACGATCTACGCCGAAGGACAGCGCCGCTACGTCGAGTCCCTCTCGGCATACGCGCGGCAGTTCCTCGGGCAGATGGAGAAGCCGGACGTCGACTCCATCGAAGGCCTGTCGCCGGCGATCTCGATCGACCAGAAGACCACGTCGCGGAACCCGCGCTCCACGGTCGGCACGGTCACGGAGATCTACGACTACCTGCGGCTCCTCTGGGCTCGGATCGGCAAGCCCTACTGCCACAACTGCGGCGAGCCGATCCAGGGCCAGTCGCTCGAGCAGATCGCGGATCGCATCATGACCCTGGAGGAGGGCACGAGGTTCATGGTCCTCGCCCCGGTCGTCCGCGGCCGCAAGGGCGAGTACGGGCGGATGCTCGAGGAGATGCGAAGCCAGGGCTACGCCCGCGCGGTGATCGACGGCGAGCTTCGCCGGCTCGACGAGGAGATCGTGCTGGACAAGAAGTACAAGCACGACATCTCGGTCGTGGTCGACCGCCTGGTCATGAAGGAGGGGCTTCGCAAGCGGCTCTCGGAGTCGCTCGAGGCGGCATCGCAGCTCGCCTCGGGCATCGTGGAGGTCGAGCTGCTCGGCACGGCCGGCGCCGGCGAGGGCAAGGTGCTCTCGGGGCCGTCGGCGGGCAAGCGCGGCGAGGTCCTGACGTTCTCCGAGAAGTTCGCCTGCCTGAACTGCGGCGCCTCGATGCCGGAGCTCGAGCCGCGAATCTTCTCCTTCAACTCTCCCCACGGCGCATGCCAGCGCTGCCACGGGCTCGGCTTTCAACGGGTGATCGACCCGGAGTTGATCGTCCCCGACCCGACCCTCTCGATCTCGGCCGGGGCGCTCGAGCCGTTCACGAAGGCGGCCTCCATGTACCACCGGCGGCTGCTCGAGGCTGTCGCCGAGGCGAACGGAATCGACGCGAGCGTTCCCTGGCAGCGCCTGCGAAAGCGGGATCGCGAGCTGCTCCTCGACGGGACCGGGGACGACCGCCATACCATCTCCTACCGCAACCGCTTCGGCCGGCGGCGCGTCTATACGGTGCGCTTCGAGGGGATGCTCTCGAGCCTTCAGCGCCGCTACGAGAACACCGACTCCGACCGCACCCGCGAGCGGATCGAGGAGCTGATGGCGCTCCAGCCATGTCCCGCCTGCGGCGGGGCCAGGCTGCGGCCGGAGAGCCTCGCGGTTCGCGTCGGCGGCCTGAACATCTACGAGTACACCCAGCTCTCGGCGCGAGCGGCGCTGGCCTGGATCAACTCGCTCGAGCTCACGGACACCGAGCGCGCCATCGCCCGCCTGGTGGTTCGCGAGATCTCCGAGCGCCTGCACTTCCTCGACTCGGTGGGCATCGGCTATCTGTCGCTCGAGCGCACGGCGACCACGCTCTCCGGCGGCGAGGCCCAGCGGATCCGGCTCGCGACCCAGATCGGCTCGAGCCTGGTCGGCGTGCTTTACATCCTGGACGAGCCGTCGATCGGGCTGCACCAGCGCGACAACGCGAAGCTCATCGCAACGCTCGAGCGTCTCCGCGACGTCGGCAACACGGTGATCGTCGTCGAGCACGACGAGGGGACGATCCGCGCCGCGGATTACGTCGTGGACCTCGGCCCGGGTGCCGGCGAGCACGGCGGCGAGATCGTCGCCTCCGGGACCCCGGCGGAGATCCTCGCCGACCCCAACTCGCTGACCGGCCAGTACCTGAACGGCGAGCGGAGCATCCCCGTGCCGCAGGAGCGCCGCTACCCACGGGGCGAGC
>JAWVFM010000018.1:0-3985 GCA_033856015.1 Solirubrobacterales bacterium | reverse complement strand
TCATCGGTCGGCCCGGGAGTCGCCGTCGCGGTCGCACCGGCGTGGGCGGTGCGCGGCTTGCCCGCCTCGCTCTCGTGGTCGTCTCCGGGGGGATCCGAGGCCGGGAACGAGTCGGCCACCGCCTTGTCGCGGTGGTTGCCCAGGTCCTTGGCGGCCGCCGGGTCGAAGTCCTCGAGCGCCCCTAGGAACGCGTCCTTCGCCGCGCCGAGCGCGATCCGGTCCTGAGGGCGCTTCGGCCCGGCGATCGAGGGCTCGACGTCGCCCAGGTCGAGCTCGAGCGTGTCGGAGAACTTCGGGTCCTCGGCGTCGGGCTCGTGGAACATCCCCTGCTCACGCGTGTAGGCGTCGACCAGCTCGATCTGCTCGGTCGGGCGGCCGGTGAACTCCAGGTAGCGAAGCGTCTCCGCGTCCACCGGGAAGATCGCGCAGGTCGAGCCGAACTCGGGCGACATGTTCCCGATCGTGGCCCGGTCGGCGAGCCCGAGCGTATGGAGGCCGGGGCCGAAGAACTCGACGAACTTCGACACGACACCGCGTTCGCGGAGCATCTCCGTGACTCGAAGCACGAGGTCGGTCGCGGTCGCGCCCTCTGCCAGCTCGCCCCCGAGCTTGAACCCGATCACCTGCGGCAGGAGCATCGAGATCGGCTGCCCGAGCATCGCCGCCTCCGCCTCGATGCCACCCACGCCCCAGCCGAGCACCCCGAGGCCGTTGATCATCGTCGTGTGCGAGTCGGTCCCGACCAGGGTGTCGGGGTAGGCCTGCATGCTCCCGTCAGCCTCACGCGTGAAGACGACCTGGCCGAGGTACTCGAGGTTGACCTGGTGGCAGATGCCCGTGGCCGGCGGCACCACGCGGAAGTTGTCGAAGGCGGTCTGGCCCCAGCGCAGGAACTCGTAGCGCTCGCCGTTGCGCTCGAACTCGCGCTCCGCGTTCACGGCGAAGGCGCGGGCGTTGCCGAACGCGTCCACCTGGACCGAGTGGTCGATGACCAGATCGACCGGAACCAGCGGGTTGATCTTCGCCGGGTCGGAGCCGAGCTCGTCCATGGCATCCCGCATGGCCGCGAGGTCGACGATCGCCGGCACGCCCGTGAAGTCCTGCATGAGAACCCGCGCCGGCTGGAACGGGATCTCGATGCTCGGCTCGGCGGCTGCGTCCCAGGTCGCGATCGCCTCGACGTCGTCGGTGCTCACCGAGCGGCCATCCTCCAGGCGCAGCGCGTTCTCGAGGAGGACCTTCATCGAGTAGGGAAGCCGGGCGACGTCGAAGCGCGACTGCAGCGCGTCGAGGCGGTGGATCTCGTACTCGCGGCCCGAGACCTCGAGGGTGGACCGTGCGTCGAACGAGTTCCCGCTCATCGCTATCGCTTCTCCAGCTGGCCGTCGGCGAGGCTCTGCGCCGACTTGCGGGCGGTGTTGCCGCTGTTGACGCGCACCGCCGTCGCCGGCGAGATGAGCGCAAAGTGCGCCAGTGCCCGCTGGCGGCGCGGCGCGACGGCGATCTCCGGCTTGTCGCGCGTGATGGCGCGAACGACCGCCGCGGCGACCTTCCCCGGCGACGTGGTGCCAAGGCCCGGCGGAGGCTTGGCGCCGGCGTCGGCGAACATGCCGGCGTCGCGGACGAAGCCCGGGGCCACAAGCGAGACGCCGACTCCTGTGCCGGCCAGGTCGCAGCGCAGGCCGAGGGCGAAGCCCCGCAGGCCGAACTTCGTCGCGTTGTAGACGGAGCTGCGCGGCGCGGGGGCCTTGCCCGCCAGGGAGGCGACGAACACCAGGTGCCCCTCGCCGCGCTCCAGCATCGCGGGCACGAGGAGGCGAGCCATGCGCATCGGCGCCTCGAGGTTCACGCGCACGGCCCTCGATATCTCCTGCTCGGAGAAGTCGTCGATCTTGCCCGTGGCGGGCAGGCCTGCGTTCGCGACGAGGATGTCCACGTCTCCTGCCTCGGCGACGAGGCGGTCCGCCGAGCCGTCGAGGGCCAGGTCGGCGACGACGACCCGGTGCTCGGCGCCCGCAAGCCCGCCGGAGAGCTCGGTGAGCTCCTCGGCCTTCCGCGAGCTCAGCGCAAGCGTGGCGCCGGCGCCGGCAAGAGCCTCCGCGATCGCGCGACCGAGACCACCGGTCGCGCCGGTCAGGAGCACCCTCTTGCCGTCGATCTTCACCGCTTTGGAACCTACCAGGGACGCTTCGTCATCCGGCCCGCTCCACGGATAGGCTGGCGGGGTGAAGCTCTACGTCTGCTGGGGAACGTTTCAGACGCCCCGCCCCGGGGGCCATCCGTGCGGCAACGCCTACGAGGCGCTGACGGAGGCCGGCCACGACCCCGAGGTGGTGAAGGTCCACGGGCTGGGCATCGGCCCGGGCTTCCTGCACGTGACCACCGAGGGCCGCAGGGAGGTCGAGCGGATCTCGGGCTCGCGCGTCGTCCCGGTCCTCGTCACGGACGACGGCGAGGTGGTCGCCGACTCAAAGCGAATTGTGAGCTGGGCCGCGGCCCATCCGGCAGCGACTCCCGCATAGCGGCCTGATCCACGCCTGGCTTGTGCTGAATTGCACGCTCTGATGAGCAGGTGCTTGCAGACGACTGGCGAATCCGTTAGGGTGCTCCGACTTCGTTAACCGGATATGCCGAATCCCCGCCCATCCACGGCGGGGAACGGGGGAACCAACAGTTCCGGGGCTAACTCGCCTGATTCAGGTGGGGGCGCAACTCCTTTTGCGCCAGCCCGTCAGCTAACCCCGTAGGCCGCCTAAGGAGACGGTTTGATCCACCATTCCAAGATTCAGTTCAAGGCCCGGGCCGGGATTGCGGCCCTCGTCGGCTGCATGGCGCTCGCCTCGGGCGTACTCGCCAGCTCAGCGCTGGCTGGCGGCGGAGTATCGGCCGCCCCACATCACCACCCCACCGTCGCGGGAGCCAAGGCAAAGCTTCGCAATGGCGTCGCGATCGCGCCGAAGAGCGCGCCGAAGCGCGTCAAGGCCGCGATCGCCGCTGCCAACCGGATCGCGAACGGCCACGGCTACATGCTCGGCGGGGGACATGAGTGGAAGGCCGGCAAGCCGATCTGGAACCCGAAGAAGCTCGCCAAGTACCAGGGCTTCAAGCGGTCGAAGTACGACTGCTCGGGAACCGTGAGCTACGTGCTCCACGCTGCACGCGCCATCTCCGCGCCGGCGCCGTCTGGCCCGCTGGAGAGCTGGGGTGCCAAGGGCCGGGGCAAGTGGATCTCGGTCTACGCCAACGGCGGCCATGCCTTCATGACGGTGGCCGGGCTGCGGTTCGACACCTCGGACACGGCGGGCTCCGGGCCCGGGTGGGCGAAGAGCATGGGGTACGAGAGCCCCAAGAGCTACACGGTCCGCCACAAGAACGGCCTCTAGAGCCACCTGGCGCGGACACCTTCCGGGCCGAGCGCAGGCAGGCGCGGTCCGGTCGGGCCGAAGGTACGCTCGCCATTCCTTTTGGCGAGCGCATGAGATAGCGTCCACGGGCGGCGCGGCTGGCCGCGCTCGCAGTGGAAGGGACCGGAGCGACTACGCATGGTGAGCCGGGGGCTGGGGCCCCGGCCGCCGCTCGCCCGGCACCGGAGTCCGCCGGCGTCGCCGACGTCCGTCTCGTCGGCTTGCGCAAGGCCTACGGCGAGGTCAAGGCCGTTGACGGGCTCGACATCGAGATCGCCGCAGGCGAGTTCTTCACGATGCTCGGACCGTCGGGCTCGGGCAAGACCACCACGCTGCGACTGATCGCGGGCTTCGAGGAGCCCGACGCCGGCCGCGTCGAGCTCGCAGGCCGCGACGTCACCGGGCTGCCGCCGTACGACCGCGCGGTCAACACGGTGTTTCAGGACTACGCGCTCTTCCCGCACATGACGGTGGCGGAGAACGTCGAGTACGGCCTGCGCGTGCGCGGCGTGGGCAAGGAGGAACGGGCCACACGGCGTGGCGATGCCCTCGACATGGTGCGCCTGACCGGTTACGAGGAG
>JAWVFM010000017.1:0-9388 GCA_033856015.1 Solirubrobacterales bacterium | reverse complement strand
GACCGCCGCGCCCGCCGCGGTGGCGGTCGCGAGCCCCGCGCCGACGCCCCCCGCGATCGCGTCTGCGGTCTGGACGCGGACGAGGGCCCCGCTGGCCTGGTTCGCCCGTTCGATCCAGTCGCCCTCGCGATTTGCCAGCGCGATCTCCGGAGCGCCGCCGACGGTCTCGAGCATCTCCATCGCAAGCGCCGCGCGCGCCGGGCCCTGGCGCCGGCCCGAGGCGCGCGCCACGAAGCGGGTGACGAGCGGCACGAAGACGCCCGCTGCGAGGAGAAACACGGCGAGGACCAGCGCGGCGGCGGGGAGCATGAGCGCAGCGATGACGACCACGCACACGCTCGTCACGACGGCGACGAGTGGCGGGGCGAGCGCCCGCAGGTAGAGGTCCTGGAGCCGGTCGACGTCGGCGACGAACCGGGAGAGCAGCTCGCCCCTGCGCTTGCGTCCGAGGCCCGCCGGCACCAGCGGGACGATGGCGCGAAAGAAGCGCGCGCGGAGATCGGCGAGCGTCCGGAAGGCCAGGTCGTGGGAGACCAGCCGCTCGGCGTAGCGCAGGGCCGCACGGGCGATCCCGAAGAACCGGATGCCCACGATCGCCACCGTCAGGGAGAGGATCTCGGGACGCTGCGCAGCCCTGCTGATCAGGTAGCCGGAGGTGGTCAGCAGGCCGAGCGCCGCAAGCACCGCGCCCGAGCCGAGCAGCACCGAGATTGCCACGAGGCGCCGACCCGAGCCCGTCGCCCGAACCAGCGGCCGCAGCGTGGCGAGGTCCGAGGAGCTCACGCCGCCGCCTCGAGAGAATGCTCGCTCGGCCGGGGGGAGCACTCGACGAGGGCGCCCGCACGAAGCTCGACCATCCGGTCCGCGAACCGCGCCAGAGCGGGACGGTGGACCACGAGGATCGCCGTCCGCCCCGAGACCAGGCGCTCGATCGCTTGCCAGACCAGCTCGGCGCTCGTGGCGTCGATGTTGCTGGTGGGCTCGTCGAGGATCACGAGTGACGGGTTCGCGAGGAACGCCCTCGCCAGTGCGACGCGCTGGCATTGGCCGGCGGACAGGCGCCGCCCGCCGTCGCCGAGCAGCGTGTCGAACCCCTCCGGGAGGGCGGCGACGAAGCCCAGTGCCTCGGCCCGTCCGGCCGCATCACGAACGCGCTCGGCGGATGCGCTCGGGTCGGCAAGCCGGATGTTGTCGGCGACCGTCGCCGAGAAGATGGTCGGCCGCTGGGGGAGCCACGCGATTCGCTCTCGCCAGGCGGCCGGCTCGACGCGGGCCAGATCCACGCCGCCGCAGCTGACGCCGCCCGAGTCAGGATCCGACAGGCGCATGAGGATGGAGGCGAGCGTCGTCTTGCCGGAGCCGCTCGCTCCAAGCACGGCAAGGGTTTCCCCTGCGCGGAGATCGAGGGAGGCGCCGTCGAGGACCCTCCCCGGGCGCCCCGGGTAGGAGAACGAGACGTCGCTCACGCGGATGCCGTGCTCACGCGGGTCCGGCGCCGGCGCCAGCTGCCGAGGCCTCGTGACCGCCTCGGGCGCGTCGATGATCTCGTAGATCCGCTCCGCGGCGGCGACGCCGTCGGCGCTCGCATGGAACTGGGCGCCCATCTGCCGCAGCGGCATGTAGAGCTCCGGAGCGAGGATGAGGATCGTGAGGCCGGCGGTCAGGCCGAGGGATCCGCCTGCGAGCTGCACGCCGACGGTCGCGGCGACCAGCGCCATGCCGATCATCGCCAGGAGCTCCAGCACGAGGGCCGAGAGGAAGCCGACCCGAAGCGTGGCCATGGTCTCGAGCCGGTAGCGGTCCGAGGCGCCCTCGATGGCACGCTCCTGATCAGCCGCTCGGCCGAAGGCCTGGAGCGTCTCAAGGCCCGAGACGACGTCGAGGAAGCTGGCTGAGAGGGAGCTGAGCGTTCGCCAGCGCCTGCGCACGGCGCCCGCCGCGAGCTTGCCGATGAGGACCATGAAGACGGGGATGAGCGGGAAGGTGACCGCAAGGATCAGCGCCGCCTCCCAGTCGCGGGGCAGGACCCAGGCGAGGATCACGGGGGGGACGAGGGCCGCGAGGACGACCTGCGGCAGGTAGCGGGCGAAGTAGGCCTCCAGTGCGTCCACGCCCTGGACGGCTGCGGCGGCGAGCTCGCCGCTTTGCTCGGCTGCGAGGGCGCCCGGGCGCGAGCGGAGCAGGCGCTCGACCATCTGCGCTCGCAGGCCGGCCATGACCCGCGCCGCGCCGATGCGCCCGGACGCCTCGAAGCCGAAGGCAACGGCACCGCGCGCGACGGCGATGGCGGCCAGCGCGATCAGCTTGGGAGCAAGCGCACCGAGCGACCTGGCCCCGAGAAAGGCTCCGCTGATGACCTCGGCAAGGAGGGTCGCCTGCGCCACGAGCAGCACCGTTGCCGCGAGGCCGAGGACCACCGTGACCCCCAGCTGCCTGCGGGCAGCGCCTCCGCTCCTGGCCAGGCGCCGCTGTAGCTCGCTCACGGCGCCGTCGGGCGCGACTGCTCCGGTGGCTCGCCGCCCTCGCCCGGCCGGCGCGCGTCGAGGAGGTCGAGCGGGCTCCGCACCTCGCCGAAGTCCTCGGCGCCGATCCGATGCCGGAAGACCCAGTAGGTCCAGGCCTGGTAGAGCAGGACGAGCGGCAGCATGAGCCCGGCCACGACAGTCATCACGACGAGCGTGTAATGCGACGAGGAGGCCGCGTTCAGCGTCAGGCTGAAGCTCTGGTCGGTGGAGGACACCATCACGTGCGGGAACAGGTCGACGAAAAGCGCCGCGAAGAGCAGCACGATCCCGACGGCGGTCGCGGCGAACGCCCGCAGTCCGTTCGCGCGCTCGCCGACGTTCCTGCGGGTGATCGCGGCGGCTCCCGCGAACGCCACGGGCGCCAGGACCGCCAGCACCGCGGAGCCCGGATCGACGCCGCCGCGGCTCGACTGGTTCGCCACCGTCCAGGCGAGGAAACCGGCGCCCAGGACGGCGGCGACCGGCGTCGCCGCTGCGGCGATCCGGCGCGCGCGCACCTCTGGCTCGCCCTTCGTCTTCAGGGAGAGGAACACGGCCCCGTGGGCGATGAAGATCGCGAGCGTGGTGAGCCCGCCGAGCAACCCGTACGGGTTGAGGAGCGTGGAGAAGTTTCCTGTGAACTCGCCGGCGTGGTCGATCGGGACGCCGTGGACGATGTTCGCCCAGGCGACGCCCCAGAGGAGCGCGACGAGCAGGCTGCTGCCCAGCAGCGCCCACTCCCAGCGATCCCGCCAGGCCTTGGAGTCGCCCTTGCCCCAGAACTCGAACGACACGTTGCGGACGATCAGCGCGACGAGGATCAGGAACAGGGCGAGGTAGAAGCCGGAGAAGAGCGTGGCGTACCACTGCGGGAACGCCGCGAACGTCGCCCCGCCGGCGACGATCAGCCAGACCTCGTTGCCGTCCCAGATCGGGCCGATCGAGTGGAGCACCGCCCGCCGCTCGGCGTCGTCCCGGCTCACCGCGCGCAGGAGGATGCCCACGCCGAAGTCGAAGCCCTCGAGGACGAAGTACCCGATCCAGAGGATCGAGATGAGGACGAACCAGGCTGCCTGAAGGCCCGTGTAGTCGCTCATGCGGCCGCGCCCGTCATCAGTACGTGAGGACGAAGTCGGGCGAGCCGTCGACCGGCTCCGGCGCGTCGGGCGCGCCCCTGCGGACGGTCTTCAGGAAGAGGCGCCCGGCGAAGAGCGCCAGGACGCCGTAAAGCAGGGTGAAGCCGACGAGGGTGATCCACACGTCGGCGGCGCTGACGGTGGGCGAGTTCGACGCACTGGTCTTCAGCAGGCCGAAGACGGCCCAGGGCTGGCGGCCCATCTCGGTGAACGTCCAGCCTGTGAGGCTGGCGAGGAACGGAAGCGCCGCCGCCGGGACGAGCCAGCGGAGGAAGCGCGGGCTGTCCGTCAGGCTCCCCCTGCGGACGCGCCACCATCCGTAGGCGCCGATCAGGAGCATCAGCATCCCGCACGCGATCATGGCTCGCCAGGTCCAGTACGTGACCGCGACGATCGGCGCGTACTGGCCGGGGCCGTAGCGCTTGCGGTACTGCGCGTTCAGGTTGTTGATGCCCTGGATCGTCCCGTTCGGGTAGCCCGTGCTGATGAACGACAGGAGCTTGGGGATCTCGATGTTGCGGTTGAGGCCCTTCGGGTTTGAGGCGAAGTCGCCCGTGGCGAACAGCGAGAGCCCCTTGCTCGGGCCGCTGCTGAAGACGGCGTCGGCGGCAGCCATCTTCATCGGCTGCTGCTTCGCCATCAGTTGACCGTCGAAATGGCCGACGCCGATCTGGAGGAGAGCGGCCACGGCGACGATCGGCATGGCAAGCCGCAGGACGCTCGCGCCGGCCGCGTGGTCGTTTTGGCCTCGCACCTGCCAGGCCGAGACGGCGATCACGACCATGCCGGCGGTGAGCGCCGCGGCAAGCAGGGTGTGGAGGAAGGCGTAGATGGCCGTGCTGTTGAAGAGCACCGCCCCGATCGACGTGAGTCGGGGCTTGCCCTGGTCCATCACGTAGCCGACGGGGTGTTGCATCCAGGAGTTGGCGGCGAGGATGAAGAACGCGGAGAGGGCAGTGGAGAGCGCGACCGCCCAGGCCGTCGCGAGGTGGACCTTTCGCGAGAGGCGTCCCCAGCCGAAGATCCACAGGCCCAGGAACGTCGACTCCACGAAGAACGCGGCTAGCCCCTCCATCGCCAGCGGCGCACCGAAGATGTCGCCGACGTAGCGGGAGTAGTTCGACCAGTTCATGCCGAACTGGAACTCCTGGACGATCCCCGTCGCAACCCCCAGCGCGAAGGAGATCAGCATCAGCTTGCCCCAGAGGCGGGTGGCCCTCAGCCAGCGCTCGTCGCCGCTTCGATGCCAGCGGAGCTGCAGGAGCGCGACCGTGAACGCGAGGCCGATCGTCAGCGGGACGAAGATGAAGTGGTAGAGAGTCGTGATACCGAACTGCCAGCGCGCAAGTTCGAGCGAGCTCATGACGAGACAGCTAACCACGCGCTCCGGCGTGGCCAGCCGGGGAGCCCGGGCTCAAACCGCGACCATCTACTCTTCCGCGCATGGTCGATCCGGCTCGCGCGGCTTCATGACGGCGGAGCGCGAGCACGTCGACGTCCTCGTCATCGGTGCCGGGCTGTCCGGCGTGGGCGCGGGCTGTCATCTGCGTCGCGAGCACCCGGAGCGCTCGTTTGCGATCCTCGAGGCGCGCGAGGCGATGGGCGGCACGTGGGACCTCTTCCGCTACCCCGGGATCCGCTCCGACTCCGACATGTTCACGCTCGGGTACTCGTTCGCTCCGTGGAAGGACCCGCAGGCGTTCGCCGACGGACCTTCGATCCTGGCCTACATCCACGAGACCGCCCGCGAGTACCGCGTCGACGAGGAGATTCGCTACGGCCACCGGGTGCTCCGCGCCTCATGGTCGTCGGCGGAGGCTCGGTGGACCGTCGAGGTCGAGCGCGAAGGCGAGGTGGTCGAGCTCACCTGCGACTTCCTGCTCGGCTGCACCGGCTACTACCGCTACGACCGCGGCTACACGCCCGAGCTTCCCGGCATCGAGCGCTTCGGGGGTGAGGTGATCCACCCGCAGCTCTGGCCCGAGGACCTCGCCTACGCCGGCAAGCGCGTGGTCGTCGTCGGCAGCGGGGCGACCGCGGTGACGCTGGTCCCGGCGATGGCCCGGGACGCCGAGCACGTGACAATGCTCCAGCGCTCGCCGAGCTACATCATCCCCCGGCCGGGGCGCGACGAGATCGCCGCGAAGCTGATGCGAGTGCTGCCGGCGAAGGCGACCTACTGGGTCATGCGCTGGGTGAACTGGTCGCTGGCGATGCTGAGCTTCGTCGTCAGCCGCCGCCGCCCGGACTTCGCGAAGCGGCTCTTTCGGCGCATCGTGACCGCGCAGCTTCCCGCCGGCTACGACGTCGCCAAGCACTTCTCGCCGCGCTACAACCCCTGGGAGCAGCGCCTCTGCGTCGCTCCGGACGGGGACCTCTTCGACGTGCTGGGCGACGGCTCGGCGTCGATCGCGACCGACACCATCGAGACCTTCACGGAGTCCGGGATCAAGCTCGCCTCGGGCGAGGAGCTCGAGGCGGACATCGTGATCACCGCGACCGGGCTCGACCTGATCCCGCTCGGCGGCGTGACCCTCGAGGTGAACGGCGCGGCGGTCGACGTTTCCGAGCGCCTGATGTACCGGGGAATGATGCTGAGCGGCGTGCCGAACCTGGCGGTGGCGCTCGGCTACCCGAACGCGTCCTGGACGCTCAAGGTCGACATCACGCTTGAGTACGTCTGCCGCCTCCTGAGCTACATGGACGCGCGCGGCTACGCGGAGGTCGTCGCCGTGAACGACGACCCGACGGTGACCCCGCAGCCGGTTCTGGACCTGAGCTCCGGCTACATCCTGCGGGCGCTCGAGATCTTCCCGAACCAGGGGTCCAAGGTCCCGTGGAGGCTCCACCAGAACTGGGCCCGCGACAAGTTCTCGCTGCGCTTCGCCTCCTTCGACGACCGGGCGCTCCACTTCAGCCGGGCGCCCGTTGCGGCGCCGGCCGAGGTCCCGCAGCCGGCTTGAGCAGCCCGCCCCGAGGTCCCTCCACCGTGAGCGGCGCCGACCAGAAGCGCATGCGGTTCGACCAGACGGCCAGCCGGCTGCGCTCGCTCGCCCGTCCGGAGAGCGTCCCGCCGCAACGCCTGGAGGTCAGCGAGCGCACGGAGCGGATCGGGTGGGACGAGGCTCAGCGCCTGTCCTACACCGATGCGGCCCTCGGCGAGGAGTTTGGCCCGCTGTGGGCCACCTACTGGTTTCGGCTGGAGCTCGTGGCGCCCGCCGAGTGGCAGGGGCTGCCGGTCGACCTCCTCTGGGACAGCGGCTGCGAGGCGACGCTCTGGCGCGAGGGCCAGCCGCTCCAGGGCCTGAACGCCGGCGGGCGGGCTCCGCGCACCGCCGCGCGGCTCACCGCGTGCGCCGAAGCGGCCGAGCGCTTCGAGCTCCAGGTCGAGATGGCGTGCAACCCGTGGACCGGCTCGCCGCTTCCGGCGATCGAGGGCCTCGACCCGGCGCAGATCGAGGGCCGGCGCCTTGGCTCGGCGTGGATCGAGGACACCGATGGATCACCGCCGTTCCGCGAAGCGCCGGCGCGGCTTCGGCAGGTCGCCCTGGCCCGCTTCGATCCCGAGGCCTGGGATCTTCGCTGGGACTTCGAGGTGCTCCGCCGGCTCGAGGCGGAGCACGACCGGGGCCTGGACCCGCACTGGGCGGGCTTCCTCCACGGCGCGCTCGAGCGCTTCTGCAACGAGTGGGCCTCGGCCGACCGCGCGAGCTGGCCCGAAGCGAGGGCGATCCTGCTCGAGGCGCTTGCCGAGCGCGGGCCCGCGCATGCCCACCGCGTGTTCGCAGTCGGCCACACGCACCTGGACACCGCCTGGCTCTGGCCGATCGACGAGACCCGCCGCAAGTTCGTGCGCTCGGTCGCGAACCAGCTCGCTCTGATGGACCGCTACCCCGAGCACCGCTTCGCGGCCAGCTCCGCCCAGCATTACGCGTGGCTGAAGGAGGACGCCCCGGAGCTCTTCGGGCGCGTCCGCGAGCGGGTGGGCGAGGGGCGCTGGTCCGTGCTCGGGGGCAGCTGGGTCGAGTCCGACTGCAACATGCCGAGCGGCGAGTCGCTCGTCCGCCAGTTCCTCTACGGCCAACGCTGGTTCGAGCGGGAGCTGGGAGCTCGCTGCCGCGAGCACTGGAGCCCGGACACGTTCGGGCACACGGGGGCCCTGCCCCAGATCCTGCGGGCGAGCGGCATCGAGCGGTGGCTGACGCAGAAGCTCAGCTGGAACCAGTTCACCAAGCCCGAGCACCACAGCTTCACGTGGGAGGGAATCGACGGCTCCACCGTCCTCGCCCACATGCCGCCGTCGAACACGTGCAACGCGGCGATGACGATCCGCCAGGTCCGCGAGAGCGTCGCCCGGTTCCGCGATGGGGACCGCAGCGAGGTCAGCCTGATGATGTTCGGCTGGGGCGACGGCGGCGGCGGGCCCGACCCGGAGATGCTCGAGACGGCGCGGCGGATCGCCGACCTGCGCGGCCTGCCGCGGGTAGAGCCGGCATCGAGCGAGGAGTTCTTCGAGCGCCTCGCGGATGACGCGGAGCGGCTGGCGACCGTGGCGGGCGAGCTCTACCTCGAGTTTCACCGCGGCACGTACACCTCGCAGCTGCGGACCAAGCAGGGCAACCGCCGCAGCGAGGTCGCGCTCGGCGACGCCGAGGCGGCCGCCGCGCTCGCCTCCCGGTTGGCGGGTGCCGACTATCCGGCGAACGAGCTCGCCGGCCTCTGGCAAACCCTCCTTCTCCACCAGTTCCACGACGTGCTCACCGGGACGTCGATCGCCGCCGTCCATCGCCGCGCCGAGCGCGACCACGCCGATCTCATCGCCTCGGCGGCGGAGATCCGCGACGCGGCGCTTCGAGCGCTCTGCGGAGCCGGCGCGGGTGCCATTGCCGTGAACCTCGCGCCCTTCGCCCGCACCGAGCTCGCTCGCGAGCCGGGGGCGCAGGAGCCGCTGCTGGTCGAGGCGCCGGCCTACGGGTTCGGGCGCGTCGTGGAGGCCTCGGACGCCGTCGAGGTCCGCGAGGCGGGCGGCGCGCTCGTCCTCGAGAACGGCGCGATCCGCGCCACGCTCGACGCAGGTGGCCGCGTGACCAGCCTGGTCGAGCTCGGTGGCGGCCGCGAGGCGCTGCGCGCGCCGGGCAACGTCTTCGAGCTCCACGAGGACCGCCCGACCTCCTACGACGCATGGGAGCTCGAGCCCTACCACGGCGAGACGCGCCAGGAATGCGACGGCGCCCACTCGTTCGCGGTCGAGTCGAGCGGCCCGCTGCGAGCGCAGGTCGCGTTCGAGCACGCGATCGGCGCTGCAAGCCGCATCCGGCAGGTGGTGAGGCTCGACGCGCACTCGCGCCGGCTGGAGCTGCGGACGAGCATCGACTGGCGCGAGCGCCACCGCATCCTGAAGGTCCTCTTTCCGGCCGCGGCGCGGTCCGCAACGGCGACGTACGAGACCGCGTTCGGCGTCCACGAGCGCGCGACCCACGCCAACACGGCGTTCGACCGCGCCCGCTTCGAGGTCCCCGGGCATCGGTTCGTGGACCTCTCCGAGCACGGCCTCGGCCTGGCGATCCTCACCGACAGCACCTACGGCTACTCGGTGCTTGGCTCGGACATGCGCATCAGCCTGCTTCGCGCTCCGACCGACCCCGATCCGGACGCGGACCAGGGATCGCACGAGCTCACCTACGCGCTCGTCCCGCACTCCGGTGGCTGGCAGGAGGCGGGCGTGGTGCGCGAGGCGCGGCTCCTCAA
>JAWVFM010000016.1:0-3544 GCA_033856015.1 Solirubrobacterales bacterium | reverse complement strand
ATCGTCTCGGACCGGCTGATCAGCCTGATGCTCGCCCAGATCTCGGAGAACCGACACCTGAAGGACGTGTTCGCGGACCTGTTCGCCGCGGAGGGCTCGGAGGTCTATCTGAAGCCGCTCGCCGACTACGTGGACGGCGAGGTCAGCTTCGCCACGCTTTCCGAGGCGGCCCTGCGGCGCGGCGAGGTTGCGATCGGGTACCGCCTGGCGGCCGACGCCGGCGAGTCGGCAAAGGCGTATGGCGTCCGGGTCAATCCGCCGAAGTCGGCGCGCCTGTCGCCGGCGCCGGGCGACCGGGCGATCGTCCTCGCCGAAGACTGAGGCCGGCCTAGTGGCCGCGAAGGAGGCCGACCTGGCGCTTCAGCTCGAGGACGCGCGCCGCGGCGTCGGCGAGGCGCTGCTGCGGGATCGTGCCGTTCTGGGCGGCGCTCATCAGCGCCTGCCGGACCCGCTCGACGTCCTTCGCCGCGCTGACCTGGACCATGTCCGAGCCGGCCGCGATGGCCTCGACGGCGGCCTGGGGCACGCTCTCGGTTGCTCTGATCGCGCCCGCCTCGAGGTCGTCGGTGATCGCCGCGCCCTTGTAGTGGAGCTGGTTGCGAAGGAGCCCCGTCGCCACCGCGTCGGACAGCGCCCCGGGGGTCACCGGGTCATAGGCGGCGTAGAAGGCGAGCGACATCACGACCGCGGGCGCCTTGGCCTGGAACGCGGCCTTGAACGGAAGGATGTCGTTGTTGAGGAGCCCCGGGGTGTCGGTGGCCACCGTGGCCGGGCCCTCGTCGGTGTCCTGCGAGGCGGACCCCAGGCCCGGGAAATGCGACGGAGCGCAGGCCATCCTGGCCTCGATGCACCCGCGGATCGCGGCCGCGGTGAACGCCGCGGCGGCCTCGGGGTTCGCCGAGAAGCCCCGGTCACGGACCGGGCTCGTGGGGCCGGTCAGGTCGGCGACCGGGAAGAGGTCGAGGTCGAAGCCCTCGGCGCGTAGGGAGGCGGCCGCCTCGCGCGCCCACTGCTGGACGAGCGCCGGCTTGCCGGGCGTGCCGATCTGGAACTCGGTATTGACCGGGGGCAGGTCCTTGAACGACCGGTAGGAGCCGCCCTCCTGCTGGGCAACGATCAGCGGCGCGACCCTGCTGCCCGCGAGGCCGTCCGCGCGCAGGCCGCCGACCAGCTTTGCGCCGGCCTTGGCCCCTGGCCAGTTGGAGGGCCCGACGAGCACGCCGCCCATCTGGTGGGAGCGCAGCTCGGTCTCGATGTCGCCCTGCGACTTCGTGCCGTCGAAGCCGACGAGCATGACCTGGTCGACCATCTGGGGAAGGGTCAGCTGGCTCTCGACCCGGGCGACCTGAGGCTTCGCCCCGCTCGCCCCACCGCCCTGAGCGGCGCCGCCACTCGAATTGTCACCGCGGAAGAGGAGGAGCCAGATGAGGGCCGTGGCGGCCACGGCCACACCGATTGCGGCAGCCTGGCGACGCCTGATGACTGCGGGAGACCGGCCCATTAGCCGGACGATAGGGGGCGCCCGGGGTCCGCGCCCGGATTTGGGACGGGCTGGGCCGTGGCTATCCTCAGCGCTCGATGAGCACCACGGAGCAGCACGACACGGTCGTCATGAAATTCGGCGGGACTTCGGTCGCCGAACCGGAGGACATCCGCCGCGCCGCCGCGCGGATCGTCGCGGCGCGCGAGGGCGGGCGCCGCGTGGTCGCCGTCCTCTCCGCGCGCGGCAAGACGACCGACGAGCTGGTCGCGATGGCGAGCGAGGTCTCGGCACGGCCGGACCCGCGCGAGATGGACATGCTGCTCTCCGTGGGCGAGCGGATCTCCTGCGCGCTCTGCGCGATGGCCATCAACGACCTGGGACACCGAGCGATCTCGTTCACCGGCTCGCAGGCGGGAATCGTGACCGACGCCTCTCACACGAAGGCCCGCATCCTGGACGTCCGGGCCGACCGGCTCCGGGGAGCCCTGGACGAGGACCGGATCGTCCTGGTCGCCGGCTTCCAGGGGGTCTCGACGGACAGCCATGACGTCACGACCCTCGGCCGAGGGGGGTCCGACACGACCGCTGTGGCGCTGGCCGCCGCGCTCGGGGCGACCGACTGCGAGATCTACACGGACGTCGCCGGCGTGTTCAGCGCCGACCCGCGGATCGTCCAGGACGCACGCAAGCTGGCGGTCGTCTCCTTCGACGAGATGCTGGAGATGGCGGCGTCGGGCGCGGGCGTGCTCCAGCTTCGCGCGGTCGAGTACGCGCGAAACCACGGCATCAGGCTCCACTGCAGGAGCTCGTTCGAGGATGGCCCCGGTACGCTCGTGCTCGGCGAGGAAGAGACCATGGAACGCCCGCTCGTAACAGCTGTGACCCATGCCGAGGAGGCACGCGTGACCCTCATGGGGGTCAGCGACGCGCCGGGCGTGGCGGGCCAGATCTTCACGGCGCTCGCAGCGGCAAACGTCAACGTCGACATGATCATCCAGAACGAGCCGGTCTCCGGGCAGGGGCGCGCCGACCTCTCGTTCACCGTCGCCAACGACGACATGCGCGTCGCCGCCGAGGCTCTCGAGGGCCTCGGGGTGGCCGAAGTCGTCTCGACGGACGAGCGCGTCGGCAAGGTCTCGATCGTTGGCGCCGGCATGCGCAGCCACCCCGGCGTCGCCGCCAAGGTGTTCAGCGTGCTCGGCGACGAGGGGGTCAACATCGAGATGATCTCCACCTCGCCGATCAAGATCTCCTGCGTCATCGGCGCCGACGACGTCCCGCAGGCAGTCCGCGCCCTGCACGCCGCGTTCGATCTCGGCGCCGACGGCGTCCAGCGGGAGGATCCGACAGGCGTCCATCGCCCGACGGTGGAGACCTGAGGTGGCCGCCCAGGACGGTTATCGAGTCGGCGTGATCGGAGCGACCGGGGCGGTCGGCTCCACGATCCTGAAGGTGCTCGCCGAGCGTCGCTTCCCGGCCCGCGAGGTCGTCGCGCTGACCTCGGAGCGCTCGGCCGGCAAGACAGTGGCCTACAACGGCTCCGAGCTTCGCTGCGTGGAGCTCGGCGACGACACCGTCGGCGGCATCGACATCGCGATCTCCTCAGCCGGTGGCGCCGTGAGCAGCGAGTGGGCGCCGAAGCTCGTGGACGCGGGCGCCGTGGTGGTCGACAACACGAGCTACTGGCGGATGCACGACGACGTCCCGCTCGTGGTCTCGGAGGTCAACCCGGAGGCCATCGCCTCTCACCACGGGATTATCGCCAACCCGAACTGCTCGACCATGCAGATGGTCGTGGCACTCGCGCCGATCCACCGCGCGGTCGGGATCGAGCGCATCGTCGTGTCGACCTACCAGTCCGTTTCGGGAACCGGGCGACGGGCGATCGACGAGCTGTTCGCGCAGACCCGCGCCGTGCTGGACGGCGAGCCGGTGGTGGCCGAGGTCTACCGCCACCAGATCGCGTTCAACGTCCTCCCGCAGGTCGAGTCCTTCTAGGACGGTGACGTCTACACCCCCGAGGAGCGCTAGATGATGGCCGAGACGCTGAAGATCCTCGGC
>JAWVFM010000015.1:0-3704 GCA_033856015.1 Solirubrobacterales bacterium | reverse complement strand
GCGTCGGCGCCGTCCCACGCGACCTCGAGTGCCCGCGCGGCCGCCTCCTTGACCCCCAGATCCAGCACGTCGTTGACCGACAGGATCGTCGTGCCCCGCTCCCGCGCGATCTGCACGCCGGCCCGCGGCACCTGCCAGCCGCCGATCCCGACCTGGACGAGGTTCTTCGGCGGCGCGTTCGGGATGTTCGTGGCGTGGAACCACGGCGTCGTGTGCATCCGCTCGTCGAGGTCGCGCTCCTGCGTGTCGACGTGGCGGTCGACGTGGATGATCCCGATGTTGCCCTCCACGAAGGGGGCGATCCCGCGGATGTTCGGGTAGCCGATCGAGTGGTCGCCGCCGAGCACGACCGGGAACGCGCCGGACGAGAAGATGTGGCCGACGCCGTTCGCGATCTGGTCGAACGACTTCTCGATGTTGGCCGGGATCGTGAGGATGTCGCCGACGTCGCACATCGTGAGCGACTCGCGCAGGTCGACGCCCAGCTCGAAGTTGTACGGCGAGTAGAGCGCGGAGATCCGGCGGATGGCCTGCGGCCCGAAGCGCGTGCCGGAGCGGTAGGTCGTGCCCGCGTCGAGCGGCGCGCCGACGATGGCGACGTCGTACTTGCCGACCTCGCGGACGTCCTCCAGGAAGTGCTGCTTCAGGAACGTGTTGATGCCCGCGAAATGCGGCAGCTCGCCGCGCGAGAAGAGCGGGAGTGTCCGATCCTCCAGCGAGTCCGCCCCCTGGAGCCCGACCTCGAGCGCCCAGGCCTGCTCCGCCTCCCAGCCGCGCTGCGGCAGGCGTCCCTCGGCCTCGGCGGCCCAGTGGCCTTCTCCGGCCGGCCCGTGATGATGCGAATGACCCATGCAGCCTCCTGTTTAGACGCGGATCCGTGGGTCGGCCCAGCTCTGCGCGAGGTCGACCAGGAAGTTGACGAGGACGTAGACGGTGCCGAGCGCGAGGGTCACGCCTGCGATCGCGGGGAAGTCCGCGTAGGTGATCGCCTGGGCCATGTAGAGCCCGATCCCGGGCCAGGCGAAGATCTCCTCGACGACGATCACGCCGCCGAGCATGAGCCCGAACTGCAGCCCCGCCATCGTCAGCATCGGGCCGAGGCTGTTGCGCAGCGCGTGCCGCACGAGGACGGTGCGCTCCCGCAGCCCCTTGGCCCGCGCGGTGCGGACGTGGTCCTCCTGCATGACGCGGTCGAGCGAGGCGCGCAGCGTCCGCGCGAGCGCGAGCGCGGGCCCGAGCGCGAGCGCGGTGGCCGGCAGCACGAGGTGCCTGAGTGCATCGCCGAAGACGTTCAGCCGCCCGGCCAGCAGCGAGTCGAGCAGCAGGAAGTGCGTCGGCCCGCGCGGCGCGTCGAGCGTGTCGCTGACCCGCCCCGACGCCGGCAGGATCCCGAAGCGCGAGTACAGCAGGAGGATCCCGCCGAACGCCAGCACGAACACGGGCAGCGATGCCCCGCCCACGAGCAGGAGGCGCGCAACGCCGGAGCCACGCGTCCCGCCCGCGAGCGCGATGCCGAGCACGAGGCCGAGCGCGAGCGCGATCGCCCCCGCGCTCGCCGCGAGCTCGAGCGTCGCCGGCCCGAAGTCGCCCAGGTCGCTCGTGACCGCCCGCCTGCTCCGCAGCGACTCCTGCAGGTCGCCCTGGGCGAGCCGTCCGAGGAACGCGACGTAGCGCTGGGGCAGCGGCCTGTCGTAGCCGAGCTCGTGTGTCTTCGCGGCGACGACGGCGGGCGACGCGCTGGCGCCGACGATCGCCCGCGCCGGATCGGCCGGGATGATGACCTGCAGGACGAAGACGATCGTCGCCAGGCCGAGCAGGATCGCGGCGAGCGCCGCGATCCTGCGTGCGATGAGTGCGGCCACCTCAGCTCCTCTTCAACGCACCGAAGCCGAGCATCCAGGGATACGCCCGCACGTGGGCCGGAGCGACGCCCGCGATGTCCTTCCGCAGGACCATCGTGTCCTTCACGTCCGCGAGGAACAGCATCTCGTGCGAGGCGATGAGCCGGCTCCC
Organism: Solirubrobacterales bacterium; assembly: GCA_033856015.1. Taxonomy (GTDB): domain Bacteria; phylum Actinomycetota; class Thermoleophilia; order Solirubrobacterales; family 70-9; genus JAWVFM01. The sequence continues at coordinate 1,691 of JAWVFM010000015.1, read as the reverse complement.
GACCTGCTTGTAGAGCTGGGTCGCCTGCGCGTCGGGCGCGCTCTGCGCCCGGTCGAGGAGTGCGTCCATCTCCGTGTCCTTGAAGCCGAGGAAGTTGAGCCCGCCGGTCGAGTACCAGCAGATGCGCGCCCAGGTGTCCGGATGCGCGGCATCGGGCGTGTTCGTCATCATCAGGAGGTCCGGGGCGCCCTTCAGGTTCTTGATGTAGTCGTAGACCTGCGGGAGCTGCACCTCCTTCAGCGTGACCTTGTAGCCCAGCGCGCCGATCTGTCCCTGCAGCATCTCGCCGACGCGGCGCTGGACGCCCGAGTCGTCGGCCGTGTAGGCGAGCACGATGCTCCCCTTCGCCTTGGTGACCTTCGGCGCAGCGGTGCCGTAGTCGAGCTTCGGCTCACCCGGGAGGATGCCCGGCGGGTAGGCGCCGTACGGGAGGCTGCCCGAGGAGCCGTAGGCCTGCTTCACGATCGCCGGGACGTCGATCGCGTGGGCCAGGGCGGCCCGCGCCTTCGGCGAGGAGAAGGGCGCCTTGTTCGGGTTCAGGTAGAGCAGCGCCCGCAGGAAGGACGTCTGCTGCACGACCTTGAGGTTCTTGTCCTTCGCGGCGGAGGAGAGCTCCGAGGCGGGGAAGGAGTGCAGGATCGCGTCGAGGTCGCCCCGCTGGAGCTCGAGCCGCTGCGTCCCGATGTCCGGGACGATCGAGATCACGACCCGCTTGAAGAACGGCTTCTTGCCCCAGTACTTCGGGTTGCGGAGGAGCACGTACTGGCGCCCCCGGTCGAAGGCGCTGAGCGTGTACGGCCCGGTGCCGTCCCCGTGGGTCTGCATCCAGGTCTGGCCGAAGTCCTTGCCCGCGTTCTTGACGATCGCGCCGGGGCCGATGATCTTCGGGCCCCAGCTCGAGGCGAGGTAGGCGAGGAACGGGCCGATCGGCGTCTTGAGCGTGATGGCGAGCGTGAGCTTGTCCGGGGTCGCCATGCTCTTGACCGGCGCGAGCATGTACGCGGGCGCCTGATTCACCGCCAGGCGGCGCTTCAGGCTTGCCTTGACCGCCTGCGCCGTCATGGGCGAGCCATCCTGGAACTTCACGCCCGGCTGGAGCTTGAACGTGTATGTCTTCTTGTCCGGCGAGACGGTCCACGACCGGGCGAGGCTCGGCACGATCTTGGTGGAGCCGGGCGCGTACTTGAGCAGCCCCTCGTACACAGAGAGGATCACCGAGTTGCCCTCGATGTCGTAGAAGATGTCCGGGTCGGGGACGCTCATGTCGGCGAGGAAGCCGACGCGCAGCGTGTCCCCTCCGCTTGCCTTCGCCGTGCGGGGACTGCCGACAGCAGCCGACGCGACGAGCAGGAGGGATGCGGCGACGGCGGCCAGCAGGAGGAGGCGTGTTCTCATCGGGATGTCCTTTCGCGGTAATGGAGCAGCCGTGCGAGCCCGTCGCCGGCGAGGTTGGCGGAGAAGGCCAGGAGCGCCACCGCAAGCGCGGGGAAGAGCGGCACCCAGGCGTGGCCGAGCAGGTAGTCGAGCCCGCGCGCGCTCATCGCGCCGAGCTCGGGGGACGGTGGCGGAGCGCCGAGCCCGATGAACGAGAGCCCGGCGAGGGCGAGCACGAGGTTGCCGACGTCGAGCGACATCGTGACGACGATGGGCGGGAACGCCCCGGGGAGGAGGTGGCGCAGCGTCAGCCGTAC
>JAWVFM010000014.1:0-2535 GCA_033856015.1 Solirubrobacterales bacterium | reverse complement strand
ACCGACGAGCTGAAGCTCGCTTGCTTCGCCGATCAGCTCGCTCGCCTCGTCGAGCAGTGGCCAGACATCGGGATCGCCGCGGCGTGCCCGAACCAGGGCGAGGACGACCAGGCCGGCGAACTTGGGTTCGAGGACGAGGGTGGGACGGCGGCCCGCCAGCAGCGATGTGGCGGTTTCCGTGGCGTCAACCCAGCGACCCGCGTGGAGCTCGGCCTCCACCCGCGAGCCGACCAGGCAGTCGAGCCACGCTTCGAGCCCGCGCTCGCGGCAATAGACGATCCCGGCGTCGAGATCGGCCTGCACGGTCGCCCACTCCCGCCTCGTCTCGCCGAGCACTGCGACCAGGTTGAGGTAACCGCGGCCTGCCTCGACCGGCAGGTCGTGCTCCTTGGCCAGCGCGATACTCCGCTCGAGCTTCTCCGCGCCGCCTGCCGCGCCGAGGATGAGCTCCGCGCAGCCGACGGTGTTGAGCGAGTAAACGAGGGCCTGCACGTCGCCGGCGCTCTCGGCCACGTTGATCGCCTTTGTCCCCCAGGCCAGGGCGTCATCGGGCCTGTCGCGCGCGGCGGCGTCGCCGGCCCGCAGACCGTAGGCGCGCGCGAGCGCGCCGCCCGGAGGCGCCTGCTCGAGCACCTCGATCGCCTCCTCGATGAGACCCACGATGGAGTCGCCGTGCTCGATGCAGGCGATCGTCCTGGTCCGCAGGATCAGGTCCTCGCCCTGGCTGATCACGTCGCCGGCGGCCTTGCGGATCGCCACGGCCTCGTCGAGGGCGCCGATCGCCTCCTCGCGCATGTCCACCACGTAGGCCTCGTCGGCGTAGCGCTCCAGGAGCTCGGCGCGTTCTTCGGGGGCGACCGCGGCGGCAAAACGCAATGCCCGCTCGTACTGATGGAGAGCCTCGCGCCGAGCGCCGACCGACCTCGCGTGCTCCGCCGCCGCCGGAGCCAGGCGCAGCACGGCCTTGGTGTCACCGGCGGCCTCCGCGTGATGGGCCAATCGCGCCAGATCGGGCGCGAGGCCCTCGCGCTCGGTGAGGGTCTCCAGGGCGCTGCGGTGCAGGTCGCGGCGGCGATCGGGCGTCAGGGCAGCCTCGATCGCCAAGAGCGCGAGCTCGTGGCGAAAGCCGATCCGGTCGCCGTCGGCCACCAGCATCCCGGAGCTCAGGCATTCGCCGATGTCGCCAACCGTCCCGCCGACGAGCGCCTCGAGAAGCCACAGCTCAGCCCGCTCTGGAACGGTCGCCGCGGCGTCCAGAAGCGCGCGGGCGGGCGGGCTCAGGCGCGAGGCCCGCGCGAGGACCGCGTCGCGCACGGTGTGGGGGACTTCTTCAGTGCCGGCCGCGAGGGCCTCGGTGACGAAGAACGGGTTGCCGGACGTCCGGTGGTACAGCTCGACGGGGTCCACGCCCTTCGCTGCGGCCAGGGCGGCGACCGCCTCGGCAGACAGGCCGGACAGGTCCAGGCGCTCAACCGTCTCGTCGCGTGGCAGCTCGCCGAGGATGATCCGCAGCGGGTGCGTCGGGCCGAGCTCCTCGTCGCGGAAGCTGGCAACGAACAGGACGGTCGCCTCGTCAACCCTTCTGGCCACCAGGCGGGCCACGTCAAGCGTGGCGGCATCCGCCCAGTGGAGATCCTCGAGCACGAGCACGGTGGGCAGCGAGCCCTCCAGCTCCCGGATGAGGGCGTCGGCGACGTCGTGGGGCTTGTCACCCCGTTCTACTCGCTCGTCGAGCTCGCCGCCGGTTGCCCGAGCGATGTCGAGGAGTGGGCCGAGCGGCCGCGGCGTGAAGAGCGGGTCGCAGGCCGCCCACAGCACGCGGATGCGGGGGCCGAGGTCGCCGCAGAATCGCTGCAGCAGCGCCGTCTTGCCGACGCCGGCCTCGCCCTGAACCAGGAGCACCCGGCCGCGAGCATGTCGCTTGACCTCTTTGAGCGAGCCGTCGAGCGCACCGAGTTGACCGGAGCGTTCGTAGAGCCCCCCGGCGTCCACGGTGCCGGTGTTCGTCACGGTCGCCACGTGCTCATCATCCCGCGACCGGTCGTCGGGCGCAACGGGTCTCCGCCGCGTCAGGCATAGAAGTACGGGTCGAGCACGCTCACCTGGGTGATGCGGTCGACCGGCAGGGCGTTGCGCGCGGCGGTCGTACGCACCGCCTCGGGGCACGGGGCGTCGTAGATGCAGAACGTCTTGGTCCGGTCATGACTGACGTATGAGCTCAGCCAGGTGACGCCCTCGTCGGCGTTGCGCTCGATGACCCCGCGGCACTCAACCGCAACGGACGGCGGGCGAAGCCCCCTCGGGAAGGTCCTCTCGACAACGTAGCGAGGCATCGGATCTCCTTTCCGCGCCGGGCGAGCGGCGCCGCCTGGGCGACGGCGCCGCTGCGTGACGGGGCTAGCTGACCGCCGGGTGGCTGGTGCGGGAGCGACGCAGGCCGCTCGCGGCACCGGCACCGAGGCCGAGCATCGTGAGCATCCCTGCAGCCCCGATGCCCGCGTCGCCCCAGTTGAAGCCGTCAGAGCTCGGGCTGGC
>JAWVFM010000013.1:0-8106 GCA_033856015.1 Solirubrobacterales bacterium | reverse complement strand
CCGGCCCCGAGAAGAAGTCGCGGGTGATGTCGGAGAAGGAGCGCCTGATCACGGCGTACCACGAGCTCGGGCACGCGATCGTCGGGCACACCCTCCCGAACACCGACCCCGTGCACAAGGTCTCGATCATCTCGCGCGGCCAGGCCCTCGGCTACACCATTTCCCTGCCGACCGAGGACAAGTTCCTCACGACCCGCGCGGAGCTGACCGACACCATGGCGATGACCCTCGGCGGGCGCGCAGCGGAGGAGATCGTCTTCTCGGAGATCACCACCGGCGCCTCCAACGACCTCGAGAAGGTCACCGAGACCGCGAAGCAGATGGTCATGCGCTTCGGCATGTCCGAGCGCCTCGGGCCCCGGGTGTTCGGCCACGATCGGTCGATGCCGTTCCTCGGCCGAGAGTTCTCCTCCGCGCCCGACTACTCCGACGAGATCGCTCGCGAGATCGACGACGAGATCCGCCGCGTGGTCGAGGAGGCGCACCAGACCGCCAAGGACATCCTCACCGAGCATCGCGAGACCCTCAACCGGGTCTCGAAGATCCTCCTCGCCCGCGAGACGATCGACGCCGAGGAGTTCGTGGCGTTGCTCGACGGCAAGGACGAGAGCGAGGTGTTCGGCGCCGCCACCGAGGCGCCGGAGGCACCAGAGGTCGACGCGGAGCCCGAGGTTCGCGGCTCCGGCGTCGAGGGCCCGCGGCCCGTGCCGCGCGCCCGCCCCGGCCTCGAAGGGGCGTAGCGCCTCGGCCGCAGCGGCGGCCTGAACAACAACGGGCAGTGAGGGCGGCCACAGCGGCGTTCGCCGGGCGCGCCCCCGCCAGACAACTGTGCAGTTACTTGGCCTATGGCCCGATTAAGTGCACAGTTGTCGATTTGTGGTGGCCTCAGGGCGCGATACTTCGCGCCCTGGTGGCTCGGCTCATGGGGATCGTCAACGTCACGCCCGACTCCTTCTCGGACGGCGGCCTCTACCTCGACGCCGAGGCGGCGATCGAGCACGGGCTCCAGCTGGCGGCGGAGGGCGCGGACATCCTCGACGTCGGCGGGGAATCGACGCGGCCGGGAGCCGAGGCCGTCAGCACTGAGGTCGAGCTCGAGCGCACCGCCCCGGTGATCGCCGCCCTCGCCGCAGATCGTGAGCAGACCGCCGCGATCTCCATCGACACGTCGAAGGCCGTGGTCGCTGAGGCTGCGCTGGAGGCCGGCGCCTCCATCGTCAACGACGTCACCGCGCTTCGCCACGATCCGGACCTGGCCGGGGTCTGCGCCGAGCGCGGCTGCGAGGTCGTCCTCATGCACATGCTCGGGACGCCGCGCACCATGCAGGAGGACCCCTCCTACGACGACGTCGTGGACGACGTCAAGGCCTTCCTCGGCGCTCGCGTCGAGGCGGCCATCGCCGCCGGGATCGCCGAGGAGCGGATCTGGGTAGACCCCGGGATCGGCTTCGGCAAGACGGTGGAGCACAACCTGGAGCTGACGCGGCGCCTTGGGGAGATCGGCGAGCTCGGGCGGCCGGTCGTGTTCGGCAGCTCCCGCAAGAGCCACCTCGGCGCCGTCACCGGTCGCGAGGTGGGCGAACGGCTGGGAGCGACGATCGCGAGCAACGTCCTCGCCCTGCGTGCAGGAGCCGACGTCCTTCGCGTCCACGATGTCGCCGCGCTCGCCGACGCGGCGCTCACAGCCGATGTCATCCTCGGTCGCCGCGAGTGGCGCCGCGAGGCCATCGGCTAGCTTCCGCGGCATGGAGGCTCACGACGAGTCAACCGAGGCCCGCGTCGAAGTCGAGCTGCGCGGGCTCTCCATATACACGCACCACGGCGTCACCGAGGCTGAGCGAGAGATCGGCCAGCGCCTGGTCATCGACGTCGCCTTCGACGTGCCGTCGTGTGACGCGGTGGTGACGGACCGGCTCGAGGACACGATCGACTACGGCGAGGTGGCGGACATCGTCGCCCTGGCCGCAAGCGAGCGGAGCTACAAGACCCTCGAGCGGCTCTGCAAGGTGATCGGCGAACGCGTCATGGAGCGCTTCGGCTGCGAGTCCGCCCGAGTGCGAGCCGCGAAGCCCGAGCCGCCGCTGCCGCTGTCGATCGAGGAGGTGGCGGTGGAGGTCACTCACGATCGCATCGAGGTCGACCCGGAGGCCGACGGCGAGCGGTGACCCGCCGCCGCGGCTACCTCGGCCTGGGCTCCAACGTCGGCGACCCGCGAGCGAACCTCGGACGAGCGATCGCGCTGCTCGGCGAGCGCGGGGTGGACGTGGAGGCGGTCTCATCCGCCTACGTGACCGAGCCGGTCGGCGAGGTCCTCGACCAGCCGGACTTCCTGAATGCCGCGGTGCGAATCTCCACCGACCTCGAACCCGAGCCGCTTCTGGACGAGTGCAAGGCGGTGGAGGTGGAGCTGGGCCGTGACCTCGCCGGGCGGCGTCACGCCCCGAGGCCGATCGACGTCGACCTGCTCCTCCTCGGGGACGTCGAGCTCGAGACCGACCGGCTGACGCTCCCGCACCGGGAGGTCACCAGTCGCCGGTTTGTCCTCGCCCCGCTGCTCGAGCTCGACCCGGGCCTCGAGCTTCCCGACGGCACGCGGCTCGCGGACGCGCTCGAGCGCCTCGGCCCTGGTCAGCGGGTTGAACGGGTGGGCGCGCTCGAGAGTTAGCTCGCGGACTGCTCGGCCTCGAGAGGCTTGAGCCACTCGAGCGGGAGGATCGGCGGAACGCGGCCCGGGTAGTCCGGCACGATGCGCTCGGCGAGCTGCCCGGCCGGTCGCGAGGCGATCGCGGGGCGGACATCGTCGACCGCCAGCAGCAGGCGGACGCTCGTGGAGATCTGCAGGTCCGCCGCGTTCGGGCTCGGGCCGCCGAGGACGCCGTCGGCGATCCACGCGTCGATCATCGCGAGGTAGCCCGGCAGCGCGGCCAGGTCGGCCTGGACGTTCTCGTCGGTTGCGTCGTTCAGCCGCGCCGAGAGGGCGACGATGGGCGCGCCGGTCTTCACGGCCATCTTCACCGGGACGCCGAGCTTCGCGCCCTGCGAGAAGCTCTCGAGCGCGGCGCGGTCGCGCCGGAGCGCATTCCAGAGGATTCGGCGTGCCGGCGCCTGGAGGGTCTCGTCGCCCCAGCGTTCCGCCGCCTCGACCTTGCTCCGCTCATCCGGGTCGGCGGGGAACAGCGGCGGCTCGGGGACCAGCTGGTCGAGCTCTCGGGAGATCGTGCGCGAGCCCTGGAGCTTGCGCCCCCGGATCCGCAGCGCCGGGACCGTGGCCGCGGGAAACCCCGCGGCTCGCAGCACGCCCTTGGAGATCACCGGGATGAGGTCGATCCGCCGGTAGTCGATGCCCTTGCGCTCGAGCATCAGCCGCGCCGTCATCGCCGGGTGCGAGCCGGGGATCACGAAGAGGGTCGCGCGCTCTGCCATGAGGTCGCCATCGTATGGTCTTCGGCATGCTGCTCGCGATCGACGTCGGCAACACCCAGACCCACACCGGGGTCTTCGACGGCGAGCAACTCGTGGAGAGCTGGCGCTTCGCGACCGAGGCGGAGGCCACGGCGGATGAGCTCGCGGTGCGCTTCTCGAGCCTGATGGCCCTCCGCAACCTCGAGCTCACGGGAATGGGCCAGGCGGCCCTCGCATCGGTGGTGCCGCAGCTCACGCCGGAGTACGCGGCGATGTCCGAGCGCTACACGCAGGCCGACCTCCTCACGGTCGGCCCAGGCGTCCGGACGGGCATGTCGATCAGGCTCGACAACCCACTCGAGCTCGGCGCCGACCGGCTCGTCAACGCGGTCGCGGCCTACGAGCGCTTCGGCCAGGCCTGCGCCGTGGTGGACTTCGGCACCGCGATCACCTTCGACGCCGTCTCAGCGGACGGTGAGTACCTCGGCGGGGTCATCGGCCCGGGCGTGGCCATCTCGATGGAGGCGCTGGCCGACCGGACCGCGAAGCTGCCGCCGATCGAGCTCGGCGAGCCGCTCGGCGAGCCCGCCGCGGTGATCGGGAAGACCACCGCCCAGAGCCTCCAGTCCGGGCTCGTCTACGGCTTCGCCGGCGCGGTCGACGCCATCGCGAGGCGCGTCCAGCGCGAGCTCGGGCCCGAGACCGAGTTCATCGCCACCGGAGGCCACGCCCACGCGATCGTCCCCTACTGCGAGATGGTCGATGAGATCGACGACCTCCTGACGCTCACCGGGCTGCGGCTGATCTGGAACCTCAATGCGTGACCCACTCACATCTCCCTTCAGGATCGGCGACGTCGAGGTCGCCAACCGCCTGGTGCTGGCGCCGCTCGCGGGGATCGGGAACTGGTTCGTCCGCCTGCAGGCCCGTCGCTACGGCGCCGGGCTCGCGGTCTCGGAGATGGTCTCGGCGATCGCCCTCGAACGCGGGAACCGCCGAACCCACGTCGAGATGCTCCGGATCCATCCCGACGAGCATCCGGTGTCCGTCCAGCTCTTCGGCCCCGAGCCGGCCGCGGTGCGCGAGGCCGCTGCGATGGCGGTAGAGGCAGGCGCAGACCTCATCGACCTCAACATGGGCTGCCCTGTTCGCAAGGTCCTGAAGACGGGCGCGGGCGCGGCGCTCCTGGAGCAACCGGACCGAGCGGTCGCGGTCGCGCGGGCGGCCGGCGAGGGAGCACAGGGGCGCCCGGTCACCGTGAAGCTCCGTTCCGGGATGCGCCCGGGCGATCGCTCCGGGTTCGAGCTCGCGGTGCGCCTGGTGGAGGAGGCGGGGGTGGCGGCGATCGGCTTTCACCCCCGGAGCGCCAGCGTCCGCCATGCGGGCAGCCCGGACTACGCGCTCGCCCGGGCGCTTGCCGAGCGCATCGAGGTCCCGGTCGTGCTCTCGGGAGGCTTGCGGACGGCGACCGCGGCACGCGCCGCCTACGAGGAGTCCGGGGCCGCGGCGGTGATGCTCGCGCGCGGCGCCCTGGGCAACCCATGGCTCTTCGCGGAGCTCACCGGCACCCGCAAGGGGCCGCCGACCCAGGCCGAGGTCGACGCGGAGCTTCGCTGGCTGATCGACCGCGCCGAGGAGCACTGGGGTCCCGAGCGCGCGGCGCGCAACCTCCGCAAGCTCTACCCGCCGTATCTGGAGGCGCTTGGAATCCGTGGCGTGGCCGCGGATTCGTTCATGCGCATGGCGACGACCCGTGAGGTCAGAGAGCGGCTTCGCGAGGCCTGGGACGCGGTGCCCATCGCCGCCTGAGTCCCTTTCGCCCGCGATCCGGGCGTCGCTATAATCACCGGCTCTGCTCGATCCGGCGCACGCCAAATCGGCGTCCGGTCTCGGGCGTTTTGTTCGTGAAAAGGGGGTGCCGCCTTTGGTCGCGGTCACCCGGGAACGAGGATGGGGACGTGGCTCGCGAATCTCTCATAACCCAGGACGGGCTCGAGAAGCTCCGTGAAGAGGTCGAGTACCTGAGCACGGAGAAGCGCCGTGAGGTTGCCGGTCGCATCAAGGAAGCGCGCGAGTTCGGCGACATCAGCGAGAACTCCGAGTACGACGATGCGAAGAACGAGCAGGCCATGCTCGAGCAGCGGATCTCCCAGCTCGAGGAGCGTCTGCGCCGCGCGACCGTCATCGACGAGGCACGCGTCGCGACCGACGTCGTCTCCGTCGGCGCGATCGTCCACGTCAAGGACCAGAAGTCCGGCGACTCCCGCAAGTTCCAGATCGTCGGGTCGACCGAGGCGAACCCCGCCGAGCACAAGCTCTCGAACGAGTCGCCCATCGGGAAGGCCCTCCTCGGCCACAAGCGGGGCGAGGTCGTCGCCGTCGACGTTCCTCGCGGGCCCAAGAAGAAGCTCAAGATCACCAAGATAGAAACCGCGTGAGCGGTTTCGGTCCGGTGAGGGGCGTCAGCCCCGAAAGCAGCATGTAAGGGCGCCGAAGGCGCCCGCAAGGTATTCCTTGCATAGCCTGCGGCTGTGAAAGGTATTCCTGGCATAGCCTGCGGCTGATGAGTGAGCCCGCCGAACCCGCCCGACCGCAGGACGTTCTCGCGGAACGTCGCGAGAAGCTGGAGCGGCTGCGCGCCGCGGGAATCGAGCCGTTCCCGCACGCGTTCCCGGATCGGGTCGACATCGCCACCGTGCGCGCCGCCCATGAGGGCCTCGAGGCGGGACAGGAGACGGATTCGAGCTACCGCGTGGCCGGGCGGATCGTCGGGCGCCGGGGGCACGGCAAGGCCGCGTTCCTCGACCTGATCGACGGCTCCGGCCGCATCCAGCTTCACTCGCGAGCGGACGTGCTGGGCGAGGAGAGCCACGAGCTCCTCGTCGACCTCGACCTCGGCGACTTCGTTGGCATCGACGGCACGGCGTTCGCGACCCGCCGCGGCGAGCTCTCCATCCAGGTGACGGGCTGGACGCTGCTCGCCAAGAGCCTGCGACCGCTGCCCGACAAGTTCCACGGCCTCGAGGACGTCGAGACCAGGTTGCGCCGGCGGGAGCTCGACCTGATCGCGAACCCCGACGTCCGCGAGCGGTTCGTCCAGCGCAGTCGCGCAGTCGCCGCCGCGCGGCGCACGCTGGACGGCTGGGGCTTTCTCGAGGTCGAGACGCCGGTCCTCCAGCCGCTCTACGGCGGCGCCCTCGCCCGCCCGTTCGTCACCCACCACAACGCGCTCGACCGCGACCTCTACCTGCGAATCGCCACCGAGCTCTACCTGAAGCGCTGCGTCGTGGGCGGGATCGAGCGCGTCTACGAGCTCGGCCGGGACTTCCGCAACGAGGGCGTCTCCCCGAAGCACAACCCCGAGTTCACGATGCTCGAGTGGTATGAGGCGTACGCGGACTACGGCGACGCGGCCGAGCGCCTCGAGCAGCTCGTCGCCGCCGTCGCCACCGCGGTGGTGGGGTCTCCGCAGGTGCCGCACGGCGAGGGGGAGATCGACTTCACGCCGCCCTGGCGGCGCCAGACGCTGCGCGACGCGATCCGCGAGCGAACCGGCATCGACTTCGCCGAGCACTCCACGCGGGAGTCGCTCGCCGAGGCGATCGGGGTGCAGCCCGACCCCGGCGAGGGCTGGGGGAAGCTGATCGACGGGCTCCTTTCGAAGGCGGTGGAGCCGGAGCTCATCCAGCCCACCTTCATCCTCGACTACCCGGTTGAGATGTCGCCGTTCGCGAAGCGCCACCGGACGGAGGCGGGCCTGGTCGAGCGCTGGGAGGCGTTCGCCGGCGGCATCGAGATCGCCAACGCCTTCAGCGAGCTGAACGACCCGGACGAGCAGCGCGCGCGCTTCGAGCAGCAGCTGGCGGAGCTCGCGCGCGGCGACGCGGAGGCGCAGCCCTACGACGAGGCGTTCGTCGAGGCGTTGGAGCAGGGAATGCCACCGACCGGCGGGGTGGGCCTCGGCATCGACCGGCTGGTCATGCTGCTCACCGGTGCCCCTAACCTTCGCGAGGTGATCCTCTTCCCCGCGATGCGGGACATCTCGTGAGCACGGCCGAGTCGCCGGAGCTCGCGGACGCGCGCCGGCGCGGGGACCCGTTCCTGATCTACCTCGACTCCTCCGGGCGGGAACGGGTGCTGTCGATGCCCGACGCCTGGACCCGCGTGACGGTTGGGCGCGGAATGGCCTCCGACGTTCCGCTCGCCTGGGATCCCGCGGTCTCGACCGTGCACGCGACCCTCGAGCGCCTCGGCGACGACTGGGTCCTGATCGACGAGGGTCTCTCTCGCAACGGCACCTTCGTCAACGGCGAGCAGGTGTCCGGGCGCCGCCGCTTGATCGACGGCGACGAGCTGCGCTTCGGCGACACGCGGGTCGGCTTCCACGCGCCGTTCCAGGTGAGCGACGCGACCGAGATCACGGCCCGCCCCGACCTCGGCTGACGGCGAGCCAAGGTGTGGCAAAACCACACCGAGGGTTGGCCACGTCCAAGCTCTCCGGTGCTCTAATCCGTCGAGTGACCGCCGCGAAACGATCTCTGAGCAGTGGCCTGGTAGTCCTGGCGGCGCTGCTCACGGTGACCGCCCAGGCGAGTGCCTCGGAGTCGTTCACGTGGACCCACACGGCTCGAGTTCACAACCCCGTGCAGCTCGATGCCATCTCGTGCCCCTCGCCGTCTTTCTGCGCGGCCGTGGGTGGTCGCT
>JAWVFM010000012.1:0-4077 GCA_033856015.1 Solirubrobacterales bacterium | reverse complement strand
GGCGCCCGGGGGCGCCGCTCGGCTCGCTTCGCACATCCACCCGACAACTGTGCACTTGACCACACCAGGGCGTGTTGGGATGCACAGTTGTGGGCGCAGGCCGGCGACCAGGTCCCTCGCTGCCCGTTGTTGTTCGGGCCTGCTGGCACGCTCCTGACTTTGGGGCCGCTATTCGGCCCAAGAGTCAGGACGGTGCGCACACGTCTGACTTTGACCGCGCATAGCGCGGCGAACCTCGGTCGCATCGCTACGAGAGCGTGCCGGCTACCCCAGCTGCGCACGAAAGGCACCCACGAGCGCGCGCAGCACCCCTCCCTCGCTGCCTCGACTGTCGGATCCGGAGGCCGGCAAGGCCAGAGCGGGATACTAAGAAGGCTTCGGCAAACCCAGAACGGAGGCAGCATGGCTGGTCGCTTTGAGGGAACCACGCACATCGATCGTCCGATCGAGGAGGTCTTCGCGTTTCTTGCCGACGGCGAGAACGACCCGAAATTCAGCCCAAGGGTGCTGGAGATCGCGAAGACCAGCGAGGGGGCAACGGGCGTCGGCACGACCTACGCGAGCACCGTCAAGGACGCCGGCATGAAGACCAAGCGGGAGTTCACGCTGACGCACTTCGACCCGCCGACCCGAATTGGCTGGACCGAGGTGTCACAGAACCTGGTGACCGCCCCGGAGGGCGGTTACGACCTCGCACCGGACGGTGCCGGCACGCGACTCGCAGTCCACAACGAGCTGGAGGGCCACGGCCTCGGCAAGCTCCTGGTTCCGCTCGCGCTGCGCGCCGCGCGCAAGGACGCCGACGCGTTCGCCGAGCGGATCAAGCGAGCCGTCGAAGCGTCCTGACCTCGCTCGGATGAGGGAGACTCTCGGGCCACCGCTGCGGGCTGCGGCGTTCACGGCCTTCATCACCGGCCTTGTCCTGCTGCTCCTGAACCCTCCCTCCTTCACGGGGGTGGGCGGCCTGCTCACGCTGGTGGTCGGCGGCGCCGCGATCGCGCTCGTCGCGGCCTGGCTGACGGTGGTGGCGATCGGCGAGGAGATGCCCGAGCCCGAGTTCCGGCGGCTGGTCGACCGCAGCGAGGCCCTGGCCGCCCTGCCACCTCCCGACCATCCGCCAAGCGAGTTCGACGAGCTGGTGATGGAGGCGCTGGACGACCTGCCGGAGCGGTTCCGCGAGCTGCTCGAGCGCACCCCGGTGGTCGTCTCGAGCCGCGGTCACGAGAATCGCGCCTACGGCCAGTACGTTGGCGGCACGGTCGCGCGCGACATCTACCCGGACCGCATCGTCATCTTCCAGGACACTCTGGAGCGCGATTTCGGTCACGATCCGGAGCTCTTACGAGCGCAGGTCGAGCGCACGGTGCGCCACGAGCTGGCCCACCATCTCGGTTGGGACGAGCGCGGCGTCAGGGACCTCGGCCTCTGAGCCTGGCCGACTCGACCGTTCCCGCTCCGGCGGACCGTTCTTCACTCCTTCTTACGCAGGGCTTCAGGCGCCCTTACGGCCATGCGGTTCTCTCGCAAAGGCCCCGGTGACAACTCGCCGGGCCGAGCTCGAGAACCCGTCGAAAGGAAGCACCTGAATGTTCTACCTCCGCTACATGGCCTCGGAGCTGCGGCGCCGCCGCGGCCGTACGGCGCTGACGGTCCTGACCTTCGCGCTCGGCATCGGCCTCGTCGTGACCGTGAGCGCGCTCTCGGCCGGGCTCGACAGCGCGCAGTCGAAGGTGCTCGAACCCCTGACGGGAGTTGGAACGGACATGTCGGTCACCCGGCCGCTGCAGGTGCAGTCGAGCTCGAACAGCGGCACCCCGAGCTTCGGCGGGCCCGGAGTCCAGCTCTCCAAGAAGGAGCAGAAGCAGCTCCAGCGCGAGAACGGCAACCAGCGAGTTGGTCTCGAGAACCTCGGCAAGCCGGGAACCCACTTCGAGCAGGACAGCTTCCGGACGACCGACCTCAGCTTCCCCGCCAAGCAGGCCAAGAAGCTCGCAGCGGTGACCGGTGTGTCCAAGGTCGCCGCCGGCCTGACGCTCAACGAGACGCGCGTCTCCGGCACCGTCCCCAAGAGCAGCACCACGGGCTCAGGGGTGCCCTTCGGGGGCGCGCCGGCGGCGGGCGGACCGCCGAGCTCGATCAACTTCAACTCCTCGACCATCTCGGGAGTCGACACGTCCCAGCCCAACCTGGGCCTGCTGACGCGCTCCCAGATCGAGAAGGGCAGCTGGTTTCAGGGCTCCGGCCGCAACCAGGCGGTGCTGTCGGTCTCCTACGCGAACGACCAGAACCTGGGAGTCGGTGATCACGTCACGGTCAAGGGCCACCAGTTCAAGGTGGTCGGGATCGCGAACGCCACGGTGGGAGGCCAGTCCTCGGACGTCTACGTCCAGCTCGGCCAGCTCCAGGGGCTCTCCGACCACAAGGGCCGCGTGAACGTCGTCGACGTTCGCGCCACGAGCGCCGGCCAGGTGGCCGCCGTGTCCACGCGAATCAAGTCGTCGCTGAACGGCGCGAACGTGACCACGGCGCAGGACCTGGCCAACCAGGTCTCGGGCTCGCTGGTCGACGCGAAGAGCCTCTCCTCGAAGCTCGGCACGGCGCTCGCCATCGTGGCCCTGGCCGCCGCCTTCGGCATCGCGAGCCTGGTGACGCTCTCATCCGTGAGCAAGCGCACCCGCGAGCTCGGCACGCTGAAGGCGCTGGGCTGGCGACAGCTCCTCGTGGTGCGTCAGATCAGCGGTGAGTCGTTGGCCCAGGGCCTCCTCGGCGGGGTCGCGGGCGCTGCCCTGGGGATCGGCGGGGCGACGTTGATCGGGGCCCTCGGAATCAGCCTCAATGCTTCGATCGCCGCGCAGCAGTCGGGCTTCGGGCCCCCTGGCGGCTTCGGCCAGGGCGCTGCGACGGCCGTCTCGAACACCGTGACGCTGGGCGCCCCTGTCGACTTCGGCGTGATCGCGCTGGCCATCGGCCTGGCGCTACTGGGCGGGCTGATCGCGGGAAGCGTCGGCGGCCTGCGCACGGCGCGGCTTCGCCCCGCCGAGGCCCTGCGGAGCGTGGAGTGATGAGCGCCTTCAGAGATTCACACCCAAGCAAGAACAGGAGAACGAGCATGAACACGAAGCGAAACGGAGTCCCGCGAGCCGAGGGGCTGTATCGCCTCTCCGGGCTGGTCAAGACACACGGCGACGGGCAAACTCAGGTACGGGCGGTGGACGGCATCGACCTGGCCATCCGCAGAGGCGAGTTCGTCGTGATCGCCGGTCCCTCGGGCTCGGGCAAGTCGACGCTGCTTCAGCAGCTCGGCGCGCTCGACCGCCCGACCTCGGGGACCATCGAGTTCGAGGGCCAGGACCTGGCACGCCTCGGCGATCGCGCGCTTGCCGAGCTTCGCCTGCGGACGATCGGGTTCATCTTCCAGCAGTTCAACCTGATCCCGACGCTCTCCGCCCAGGAGAACGTCGAGCTCGCGATCGTCCCGACCGGCCTGCCTTCCTCTCGCCGGTCGGCCAGAGCAGCGGAGCTGCTCGGGCGCGTCGGCCTCAGCTCGCGGGCGGGGCACCTGCCGTCAGAGCTCTCCGGAGGCGAGCAGCAGCGAGTGGCGATCGCGAGGGCGCTGGCCAACGAGCCCGACGTCGTGCTCGCCGACGAGCCCACCGGGAACCTCGATACGAGCACCGGAGACTCGATCCTGAGTCTGCTCTATGACCTGTGGCAGGCCGAGGGGCTCACCATCGTCCTGATCACGCACGACCCTGCGATCGCCGGCACCGCACCGCGGGTCGTGCGGCTGGCCGACGGCCGGGTCGCGAGCGATGAGGCGCCGGCGCCGATGCGCCCGCCGCTGGCCGCCGCGGCCGAGGAGCGCGCCCGATGAGCCCCCGGCGCTGGATCGCAGTCGCGCTGGCCATCGCCGCGGTCGCCGTCATCGCCGTGGTGGTTTCGATCAGCAGCGGCACCTCGTCGCCGGCGGTTGGCCCACCGCAGCTCGGCGGCGCGAACGTCCAGCAGTTCCAGAGCTGCATGGCGCAGCACGGGGCCCAGCCGCCCGGTCCGGGCGGGCCGGCACCCAGCCAGGGC
>JAWVFM010000011.1:0-9326 GCA_033856015.1 Solirubrobacterales bacterium | reverse complement strand
ACGGTCGGCCCGCAGGCGTAGATGCCGACCACGCCGTCGGCACCGGGGCGCACGGGCCGCCGCTCGCCGCTGAGGGTGTCGGTGACGGTCACCTCGCGCACGGGCTGATCCTACGGGCCTCGCAATTTGCAGGTTTTCGCGTTCTTCTCAGCGGTTACGGCACCCAGGGCCGCTAGGGTTCCGAGCCGTGACAGGGACGTCTCTTCGCGCTCGCCTGGCAGAGCGGGTCACCCAGGCCTTCGCGACGATGCCGGAGCGTTTCACCGGCTCCGAGCCTGGCTTCGACGCCACCTACGAGATCCGGCTGGGCGACGTCGGTCGCACGTGGCAGGTGCGGCTTCGTGAGTCGCGCTGCGAGGTCAGCACCTCCGCGCTCCGCCAGCCGGACATCGTCATCGGCACCGACGCGTCGACGTGGCTGGCGCTCAGGGAGGGCAGGATCTCGGGAATCGACGCGTTCTCGACCAGGCGTCTCTACGCGCGCGGCGACCTCGACCTCGCGCTGGGCTTCGAGGGCATGTTCGCCCTCCCCGGCGGACGCCCGCCCCTGGTCCGCCTTGGAGAGGTGAGTACCGAGGCGGGGACCCTCTCGTCGGTCGTCTCCGGCGCCGGCCCGGAGCACGTGGTGTGCCTGCACGGCCTCGGCTCCAACAAGACTTCGTTCTTCGAGACCGTGTCTGCGCTCACGCCTGATCAGACCGTCCACGCCTTCGACCTCCCCGGCTTCGGATCGTCTTCGAAACCGGCCCGCGCCGCCTATGACGCGTCCTACTTCGCCCGGGCAGCGCTCGGTTACCTCGACGCGACGGCCATCGACCGCGTCCACCTGGTCGGCAACTCGATGGGCGGCCGCGTCGCGCTCGAGGTTGCCCTCGCCGCGCCGGAGCGGGTCGCGTCCGTCTCGCTCCTCGCCCCCGCCCTCGCCTTCCGCCGGCGCCGCGAGCTCGTGCCGCTCGTCAAGATCCTTCGCCCTGAGCTTGCCTCGATCCCGCACTCCCTCAGCGCGGGCCTCGTCCGTCAGCAGCTCTGGAGCATGTTTGCCCGCCCGGAGCGCCTCGACCCGGCAGCGGCTGACGTCGTCGCCGACGAGTTCTGCCGCGCCTACCGGTCGCGAGCGGCGCGGGTCGCGTTCTTCGCCGCCGCTCGCAGCATCTACCTCGACTCCCCGTGGGGCTCGAACGGCTTCTGGGCTCGACTGGAGGCGCTCGAGCCGCCGGCTCTCTTCGTCTGGGGCGACCAGGATCGGCTCGTACCGGCGGCGTTCTCACGCCACGTTGCCGAGGCCCTGCCGGACGCCCGCCAGGTGACGCTCCCCGAATGCGGCCATGTGCCGCAGGTCGAGCTGCCCGACGAGACCAACCGGCTGATCCGGGAGCACATCGCGCTGCACCCGGCGGCCTCCCTCGAGCCCGAGCTCGCCCGCACGGCCTGATCCGAGGCCTCCGGCAAGCCTCTAGACTCGGCCGATGGCCGAACCCTCCAGCGTGAGCAAGTCCGCGGGCCGCAACGGCTCCAGCAACGGCAACGGTCATCACGATGACCCTGGACTGCTCTCCCGGCTCGCGCCCCTGGGCGCCGCCGGGGCTGGAGCGCGGACGCTCGGCGTAGAGGCGACGAAGGCCGGAGCGCGCCTTGCCGGTGGCCTTGCCGGCCGCTTCGCGCGGGGCGCCTCCAGAAGGCTGACCGCGGACCTCGACGATCGTGACCCCGATTACATCCGCGAGCACCTGCCGCTGAGCTGGCTGGCGGCCAGCCTCTGGTACCGAGCGGAGGTTCGCAACCTCGCGAACGTGCCGGAGAACGGCCCGGTGCTCCTCGTTGGCAATCACACCGGCGGCAACCTCTCGCCCGAGACGATCATCTTCACGCTGGCGTTCCAGACCTTCTTCGGGGTGGAGCGCCGCTTCCACCAGCTCGCCCACAACCTCGTGCTCGCCTCGCCCCTCGGCCCGTACCTCAAGAAGTTCGGCACGGTCGCGGCATCGCACGAGAACGCGACGCGAGCGCTCGAAGCCGGGTCCGCCGTGCTCGTCTTCCCGGGTGGGGACTGGGAGGTCTCGCGCCCGTCCTGGCAGAGCTCCCGGATCGACTTCGGCGGGCGCCGCGGCTTCGTCCGGCTGGCGCTCGAGCAGAACGTGCCGATCGTGCCTGTCGTGACGATCGGCGGCCAGGAGACGGCCCTCTTTCTCAGCCGCGGCGACTGGCTCGCCCGCCTGCTGCGCCTCGACCGCACGCTGCGCCTCAAGGTCCTCCCCATCCTCATCGCCCCGCCCTGGGGTCTCAGCGTCGGCGACTTCCTGCCCCGGGTGCCGCTGCCGGCGAAGATGACCACGGAGGTCCTTCCCGCGATCGACCTGCGCGAGCAGTTCGGCGCCGAGCCGGATGTCGACGAGGTCTACGCGCACGTCACACGGCTGATGCAGGAGACGCTCGACTCGCTTGCCGCCGAGCGCCGCTACCCGATCCTCGGATGAGGCTCAACGAGTCGATAGTCATCTCGGCGCCGCCGCAGATGGTCTGGGACCGCGTCACCGACCCCACGACCGCCCTTCATTACATGTCCGGAGTGACCCGGTGGGAGATCGAGGGCGAGCGCGCGACCGGGTTGGGTGCGCGGTACCGGATGCTGATCAGGGTCGGCGCCGCGGAGATCGGCGGCCTGATCGAGGTGGTGGAGTTCGACGCTCCGCGGGACATGGCCTGGTCCTCGGTCACCGGAGTCGACCAGCGTGGCCGCTGGCGCCTGCGCGAGGACCGCGACGGCCGGACCCGAGCCGAGCTTCGCTTCGCATACGGCGTCGCCGGCGGCGGGCTGGCGGGCATGATCTCCGAGCGCATCGCCGCGCCGATCCTCTCCGGGCACCTCCGTCGCACCCTCCAGCAGCTCAAGCGCCAGGTCGAGAACGAGCGTCTGCGCGCCGACGCTGCGGCACGAAGCCAGGCCGCCGTCAGCTGACGCAGCCGCCCCCGGAGCGGGCGGCTACTAAGCGAGCTCGCGCTTCAGGACCTTTCCGGTGGCGTTGCGCGGCAGGGAGTCGACGAACTCCACCTCGCGCGGCACCTTGTAGTTGGCGAGGTTCTCCTTGACGTACGCCTTGACATCGGCCTCCGAGAGCTCGCCTCCGTCCGTGGCGACGAAGGCCTTCAGGCGCTGGCCGAACTTCTCGTCCTCGACGCCGATGACCGCTGCCTCCCGGATCTGCTCGTGGTCGGAGAGGAGGTCCTCGACCTCGCTGGGGAAGACGTTCTCACCGCCCGAGACGATCATCTCGTCATCGCGGCCGTCGATGAACAGCCGTCCCTCCGAGTCGAAGTGGCCGACGTCGCCCGACGAGAGCAGGCCGTCGATCTCGTCCTTGCCCCCGCCGCCCGTGTAGCCCTCGAACTTCATCTCGTTGCCGACGAATATCCGCCCGCTCTTGCCCGCCGGCACCTCCGCGCCATCCTCGTCATAGATCTTCACCACGCTGCCACGCGGCGGACGCCCCGCGGTGCCGGGCGCGGCGCGCAGGTCCGCGGGGCTGGCGATCGTGGCGAAGGCGACCTCGGTGGAGCCGTACAGGTTGTAGATGTTGTCGCCGAAGCGGTCCATCCACTGGTTCGCAAGCTGCCCGGGCAGCGCCGAGCCGGAGACCGCGGTCACGGTCAGATCCGGCAGCGAGTAGCGGTCGAGCGTCTCGGCCGGGAGGTCGAGTATGCGCTGCATCATCACCGGGACCACGACGAGGACGGTTGCGTGGGTCTCCGCAAGCGCCTGGAGCGTGCCCTCCGGGTCGAAGCGGCGCCGGACCACGGAGGTCGATGCGAGCGCGATGGCCATCTGCAGGTGCGAGAAGCCCCACGAGTGGAAGAGCGGCGCCGCGATCATCGTGCGCTCCCGCGCGCGCAGGCCGAGCTTTGCGAGCATGCTCGCGATCGGGCCGAGGCTCTCCGGCGTGCTGCGCTGCGCTCCCTTGGGGAGGCCGGTCGTTCCGGACGTGAGAATGATGAACCGCGGCGACTCCTCGGGCGGGGACGGCGTCGCGTCGCTGCCCGCCTCGATCAGGCTCTCGACGGTGGGGTGCTGCGGGTCGCCTTCGGCGTCCTCGTGCCAGGCGATGAAGGACCGGAGCTCGCGACCGCCCGCCTCCAGGGCGCCGGCCAGGAGCTCGGTGAACTCGTCGTCGTAGATGAGCGCCGACGGCTTCTCGCGCTCGACGACGCCCGTGAACTGCGGCCCGGCAAAGCCGGTGTTCATGTAGAGGACGCTTGCGCCGAGCTTCGAGCACGCGACCGTGGCGTCCACGAACCAGCGATGGTTGCGGCACATGATCGCGACCCCGTCGCCGGGCTCGACGCCGGCGTCGCGAAGCGAGTTCGCCAGCCGGGTCGAGCGCTGGTCCAGCTCGGTGAAGGTGAGCTCGCCGAGCTCGTCGATGAGCCCGATCGCGTCGCCGCGCTCGATCGCGGCCGCCGCAACCCCGGCCGCCGGCGAGGCACCCCAGCGCTGCAGCTCGATCAGGACGCGACCGAGCTTGTCGGGGCGCACCGGGTGGAGGATCCCGACCTCGGCGAGGTCCTTGATCACCGCCGGGACCTGGCCGAGAGGGCCGAGCTTGCCGAGCGGGAGGCGGGCGATGCGGTCGATGCCGGGCAGCCGGCGGACGTTGGAGAGCGGGTCCACCGTTGAACCTTAATCCGTGGCGGAGGTCTCGATCAGGCAGACCGCGATGGCGGCAATGCCCTCCCCGCGGCCGACGAACCCCATGCCCTCGTTCGTGGTCGCCTTCACGCTGACCGGGGCGCCGAGCGCCCCGGAGAGCTCACGCTCCATCTCGGCGCGATGCTCCGCAAGCCGTGGCGCCTCGCAGATGACCGTCGCATCGACGTTCCGGACATACCCGTGCAGCATCCCGAGCGTGGTCCTCAGGAGGTCGATGGAGTTGGCGTCCCGCCACTGCTCATCGGAGGGCGGGAAGTGCGTGCCGAGATCGCCGAGCCCCTCGGCGCCGAGGACGGCGTCGATCACGGCGTGGGTCAGGACATCAGCGTCCGAGTGCCCCTCCAGTCCCTGCTCGCCGGCGATCTCCACGCCGCCGATCACCAGAGGCCGGTTCGCGCCGAAGCGATGCGAGTCGTAGCCGACGCCGATCCTCATCCGAGCGGCTCCAGCTTCCGCCGGCGACCCGCGAAGGTCGCGACCTCGTCGATTCCCCAACCGCGCATCGTCTCCACGGCGCGATCGTATTCATGGCCGACGTCGCCGGGAGCGTGGGCGTCGGACGAGACCACGAAGACGGCGCCCGCGTCCACGAGCATCTCCGCGAGGGCGTCGGACGGGTAGATCTCGCCGACCGGCTTTCGCAGCCCTGCCGTCGAGACCTCCACCGCCACCCCGGTCTCCGCGACAGCCTCGGCCAGCGGCTCGTAGTAGAAGCGCAGGTCGCGCTCCGGCAGCGGCCGGTCCCTGCCCCAGTGCTTGACGAGGTCGGCGTGGGCGAGGACGTCGAAGAGCCCCGAACGAGCTCCCTCGGCGACCATCTCGAAGTACCGCCGCCAGATCTCGTCGGCGTCGCGGCCGCTCTCCCAGATGTCGAACTCGTCGTCGTCGACCGCCCGGTCGCCGACGAAGTGGACGGAGCCAATCACGTAGTCGAAGCGGCCGGCGTCGAGCAGCGCCGCGGTGCGGTCCTCGGCGCCCGGGATGAAGTCCATCTCGATCCCGAGGCGAAGCGGGGTCGAGCGGACGAAATCGCAGTAGGCGCCGAGGTCGTCCCGCGCATTCTGCTGCCAGACGGGGTGGGTCCAGATCTCGAGCGCCTGCTCGAAGCGGTGAATGTGCTCGGAGACCCCGAGCTCGGTGATCCCCGCATCGCTCGCGGCCTCGAGATAGCGGTCGACGTTCTCTTCCGTGAAGGCGACGTCGAACGCGGGTCGCTTGTCGCCGTCCTCGCGCAGGTGGACGTGGTAGTCGGTCAGCACGCTCGTAAGTTAGATGACCCATTCATCAAACCGGAAGGCTGCGCGGGTACGCTCCCGGCGTGCGCCGCCCGCTCACCGACGTCGCTCTTGTCCTCACGGCCTTCGCCGCCGCCACCGGCCTCGCCGCGCTGTTCGGGGCTGCCAACTTCGGGACCGCCCTGACGTTCGGGCAGATCGGGTTCGCGGCGACTCTCGTCTGGGTGCTACTGCGCTAGCAGGAGCTCGGCGAGGCGCAGGTCCTCGGGCGTCGTGACCTTGAGGTTCGACGCGGGGGCGGGCTCGATCAGGACCGTTCCGCCTGCCCGCTCGACCAGCATGGCCTCGTCGGTGGCGCCGGCCACCGCGGCGCCCGCCTGGGCGTAGGCGTCGCGCAGGGCGGTGGTCCGAAACGCCTGCGGGGTCTGCGCCGCCCAGAGCGTCTCGCGATCCTCCGTCGCGGCGATCACGCCATCCTCGCCGGCGCGCTTGATGGTGTCCGTCATGGCGGCCGCTGCGATCACCCCGTGCGCGTCCGGGTGATCGTCCAGCCTCCGGATCACCGCGTCGACGAGCGTCTGGCTCACGAAGGGCCGGGCGGCGTCGTGGATCACCACGAGATCTGTCTCGACAAGCGCCAGTCCTGCCGCCACCGATGCTGCCCGTGTGGCGCCGCCGTCGACACGTTCGGCGCCCACTGGGAGGTCGCCGTCAACCCCCGGCGGAAGGACGACGACAATCGCACCGACGCTCTCCGCAGCGAGCAGGGCATCGAGCCCCCATGCCAGCAGAGTGCGGCCCGCGACCTCGACCAGCGCCTTCGGCTCGCCGGCTCCGAGGCGCTCCCCGGAGCCGGCGGCCGCGACGATGGCGGTCGCTATCTGCACCCGCTATACGGCGGCTGCGGTGGCGCCGAAGCGCTCCTCCAGCAGGCCGTCGAGGTAGGCCTCAGCGCCCTCCTCATCCTTCTCCAGGGCGTACATGAACTCGGAGGCGAGGATCTTCTTCGCCCGCGTGTACATCTGCTTCTCTCCTGTGGAGAGCCCCTTCTCCCACTCGCGGATGGCGAGGTTGCGGACCACCTCGGCCAGCTCGTAGACGTCACCGGTCTTGATCTTCTCGCGGTTGTGCTTGAAGCGCCGGTTCCAGTTCTTCGGCATCTCGGACACCTCACCGGTAAGGACCTCGATAACCCGGTTCACCTGCTCCTCGTTGATCACCCGTCGCAGGCCGGCCCGGTGCGCGTTCTCGCATGGGACCATCACGGTCATGTCGTTGTGAAGGATCTTGATGGTGAGGTACTCGCGCGTCTCGCCGAGGGCCTCCTTCGCCTCCTTCTTGATCACGACTCCGGCCCCATGGTGCGGGTAGACCACATTGTCGCCCGTCTCGAACTCGCACTCGATGGGGCCGAGCTCGTGCTCGGCGTCCAGCGTCTCCTCGATCGTTGCCTCTGGGATATCTGCCTCCTTCATAGAACGACCGCCTTAGTGGCGGCCGTCAACTTGACGAGTACCGGTCGACGAAGTCGACCTCCTGAAGCCTGCGAAGACCCTCGCGGATCTCCCTGGCGCGGACCTCTCCGACGCCGTCGACCGATGCAAGCTCTGCATCGTCGGCGGCGATGATGGCCTCGAGGTCGCCAAAGCGCTGGACGACCTTCTGGGCTACCAACCGCGGCAGACGCGGGATCGCCGCAAGCGCGCGGTATCCGCGCGGCGCGACTGGAAAGTCTGTGGTGTTCGTCTTGCGGTCGTAGCCGAGCATCTCCGCCAGCCGACCGAAGTCGAGGAGCTCACGGTGCTGGAGCGTGGCGAGCCCCGAGAGCGTCTGCTCGAGCTCGAGCTCGGTGTCGATCGTGGCGTAGTCGCGCACGAGCGCGGCGCGCTCGGCCATCACGCCCACGGCGGAGTCCTCGAGCTGCATCTCGATCAGGCGACCCTCGGTGCCCAGCTCGATGATGTAGCGCTCGACCTCGGCGGCCATCCGCGTCACGAGCTCAGCGCGCTGCAGAAGCAGGAGGACGTCGTGCAGCGTCGTCGTGCCGGAGAGCTCCAGGTCGGTGAGGCGAATCGAGATCTGGTCGAGGCGAGAGCGGTACTTCTCGAGCGTCGCGAGCCCCTGGTTCGCCTTCGAGAGAACCGTCGGGATGTCCACCAGGATGTACTTCATCCCGTCGATGTAGAGCGAGACGACGTCGCGCCGCTGCGAGATCGCGATCACCAGCGCCTTGGTCTGCTTCGCCACGCGCTCGGCGGTGCGGTGGCGCGTGCCGGTCTCCATCGAGAGGATGGTCGGGTCCGGCATGAGCTGCACGTTGGCCCAGGCGATCTTCGTGGCGCCCGCGTCCAGGACGATCGCCCCGTCCATCTTCGCCACCTGGTAGAGCAGCGCAGGCGTGTAGTCGACGTCGAGCTTGATCCCGCCCGAGAACAGGAACGAGACCTCGTCGGTGTCGGCGATGAGGATCAACCCGCCCGTCTGAGCGTGGACGATGTTGTCGATTCCCTCCCGGAGCGGCGTGCCCGGGGCGATCATGTCGAGAGCCCTGAGGAGTCGGGGATCTAGACGCGACTCGAGCTCGTTCAGGTCATCCCCGACATGCGACGCCATCTACCGGTTGATGATGGCAAAACGCCTGGAACCGCGCGGCGCGCCGAATCCCGTGTGGATAGGTCGGGATGGGGATTGTCAAGTCGGCGTCAGCTAGGCGGCGCGCTTCGCCCGGGACCCTCCGGCGCTCGCAGCCCCCAACCCCGCCCGCAGAGCCTCGCGCACGGTGGCGCAGGCCGCCAACCCCTCCAGCCGCTCCTGCCCCGCCGGCCCGACCACCGGGCCGAGGCCGAACTTCAACGCCTCGGCGACCCGGCGCTCCGCGTGGGCGACGTACCGGAGCTCGCCCGTGAGGCCGACCTCGCCGAAACAGGCGAGGGGCCGTCCCTCAGAGTCGGCCAGCGCCTCGCCGCGGTGGGCCGAGGCGAGCGCGATGGCGACCGCCAGATCCGCCCCGGGCTCGTCAACCCGCACCCCGCCCGCAACGTTGACGAAGACGTCGGCCGAGCCGAGCGAGATGCCCCCGTGGCGTGCCAGCACGGCGAGCACCATCGCGAGGCGGTTGCGGTCGATCCCGGTCACAACCCGACGAGCCGGGACGACCTCGGTCGGGGCGACGAGCGCCTGCACCTCCACGAGCAGCGGGCGGGTGCCCTCCATCGACGCGAGCACCACCGATCCCGGCGAGCCCGAGGCCTCGCCGACGAACCGCGCCGACGGGTCCGTCACCTCGACCAGACCGCCCGAGCGCATCTCGAAAACGCCGACCTCGCTGGTGGCGCCGAAGCGGTTCTTGAGCGCCCGGACGGTGCGGAAGCTGCGCTCCCGCTCGCCCT
>JAWVFM010000010.1:0-6174 GCA_033856015.1 Solirubrobacterales bacterium | reverse complement strand
CCTCGCGACCTCGAAGCCCTGGTCCGCGGCCGGCCGGTAGGTGATGTGCTCGGCCTCGAAGCGCCGTTCGGAAGCGCCATCGGATACGGCGGGAGCCTTCGTCTGGGGCACCGCGGAAGCGAGGGCGACCACGAGCTCATCCAGGCCATCGCCACTCGCCGAGGAGATCGCGAGCACCGCCGAGGACTCACCGCCGACCTGGGCGCGGACCTCCGCAACGACCTCGGCCACCGCGTCGTTCGGGAGCAGGTCGGACTTCGACACCGCAATCAGCTCGGGCAGCCGGTCGAGGCCGGCGCCGTAGCCGGAGAGCTCGCCGCGGACGGTCCCGTAGGCCGCAACGGGGTCGGCGTCCGGCCCGGTCTCGACGAGGTGGACGAGGACGCGGCAGCGCTCGACATGCGCCAGGAACTCGTGGCCGAGGCCGGCCCCCGAGGCCGCGCCCTCGATCAGCCCCGGGATGTCGGCGAGCACGAGCTGGCGGTCGTCGACGTCAAGCGTGCCGAGCGCCGGCTCGAGCGTCGTGAACGGGTACTCGGCGACCTTCGGCGCCGCCGCCGTGATCCTCCGCAGGAGCGAGGACTTCCCCGCGTTCGGCAGCCCGACGAGCCCAACGTCGGCGAGGAGCTTGAGGCGCAGCTCGATCCAGCCCTGCTGCCCCTTGAGGCCGCGCTCCGCAAAGCGCGGCGCTTGCCGCGTCGAGGTCGTGAACCGCTTGTTGCCGTGCCCGCCCGCGCCGCCACGGGCAACCACGGCACGCTGTCCCGGGCTCGTCAGGTCGAAGGTCTCCCCGTCAAGTCCCTCGACGTACGTGCCTGGAGCGACGGAGACGACCAGGTCGTCGCCACGGGCGCCGTGGCGCTGCGCGCCCTCGCCGTGGGCGCCGCTGCCCGCCCGCAGATGCGGGGAGCGACGCAGGGCGGCCAGGTCGCGACGCGAGGGATCGCAGTACAGCACCACGTCGCCGCCACGGCCGCCGTCGCCACCGTCCGGGCCGCCGCGGGGAACGTGGGCCTCGCGGCGGAAGCTGACTACGCCGTCGCCGCCGCGGCCGGCTTCGACCTGGACCTTCGCGCGGTCATAGAGCACGGTCGCACCGTAGCTACGCGGAGGGGGCCGGGCGGAGCTCGCTGAACACCCGCATGAGCTCGTCGCGGGTCTGAGGGAACATCGCGTCGTCACTCGCCAGGCCTCGAAGCCCCGCGATCGTCAGGCGCATCTGACGCACGTACTCATCACAACCCGGGCAGTCGCCCAGGTGGTCCTCGATCGCGTGGCGCTCGACCGCGGCGATCTGGCCTTCGAGGTAGTCGGTGACCACCGCGACGAGGTCGCGACAGCTCAGCTCTATTACGTCACTCTGCGTCATGCGGGAACTTCCTCCGACTCGAAGTACTCCTCGAGGGCCGCCCTCACCTTCGAGCGCGCCCGGTGAAGGAGCACTCGCTGGTTGGTCTCCGAGACGTCCAGGGCGTTACGCACCTCCAACGAGGAAAGGCCCTGGATGTCGCGCATGGTGATCACCTCGCGCTGGCGCGGCGGCAGCGCGGCGATCGCCCTGAGCATCACGTCGCGCGCCTCGTTGCTCGCGATCCGCTCCTCAGGCGAGGCCCACTCGACGGGAGGCCGTGCCCAGCCGCCGGGCGCATCGCCGCCACGGCCCTGGAACCGATCCGGGTCGAGGCCGATGTCCCCGTCGCTTCCCTCCTCCGCGCGCCGCCGGAAGTACGAGAACGGCAGGACTCGCTTCTCGCGGACGCCGCGGCTGCGGGCGTTGTTCAAAAGGATCCGGTAGATCCACGTGCGCAGCGAGGAGCGCCCCTCGAAGCGATCGATCCCGTTGATGACGCCGAGCCAGGTGTCCTGGACGACCTCCTCGGCGATCGCGCGACTCGGCACATGCGCCATCGCGAGCCGGAGCAGTCCCGGCGACAGCTCGTCGACGAGGGTGGCGAACGCCGCACGATCCCCGCTACGAAGCGCTTCAATCAGCTCACGCTCGTCCGGGCGCTCCGGCCGGGTTGCCTCCAAGTTTTGACTTAGGACTCGTCGGCGACGGAGACCACGCGGCCCCTGTGGCCGGACGTGAACGTCACGACCCCCGCGCGCGTGGCGAAGATCGTGTGATCGCGACCAAGCCCGGTGCCGTCGCCCGGGCGAAAACGCGTGCCTCGCTGGCGCACGATGATCTCGCCGCCGGACACGGCCTGGCCGGCGAACACCTTGACGCCGAGCATTTTCGGATTCGAGTCGCGGCCGTTGCGGCTTGAGCCAAGGCCCTTCTTGTGCGCCATCAGTCGTCGTCCTTCTTCGCGGCAGGCTTACGGGCCGCCGGCTTCTTTGCCGCCGGCTTCTTCGCGGCGGGCTTCTTCGCCGCCGCCTTGGGCGCCGCCGGCTTCTTCGCGGCAGGCTTCTTGGCAGGCGCAGCGGGCTTGGCCGCGGGCTTTCGGGTCAGGAGCTTCACGTCGACGACCTCGAGGCGGGTTAGCTCGGAGCGGTAGCCGGCCCGCTTTCGGTAGCCCTTCTTGGCCTTGTACTTGAAGATCCGGATCTTCTCGCCGCGCAGGTGCTCGGCGACGGTCGCCTCGACCTTGACCTTCTCGAGGCCCGGCGAGTCGAGCACGACGTTGCCGTCGCCGCGGAACATCACCGGGCGCAGGATGACCTTCGCGCCCTGGTCATCGGGCAGCCGGTCGACGAGGAGCATCGTCCCCTTCTCGGCGCGGTACTGCTTGCCGCCCGACTCGACTATCGCGTAGGTATCCGTCACTTCTCTTCCGTGCTCTCAGTGCTTGCGGCTTGCTGCGCGCCGGAGCGGCCGCGGCCACCCCGCCTGCCGCGTCGCCGTCGGCTGGAGGCGGGCGATTTTACCGGCTCGCCGTGCTCACCACGGTCCTCTCCCGGCTCGACATCGATCAGCGTCCCGTTCGCCGCCGAACGGGCCACGCTGTCGATGCGGACGAGATGCCGCTCGCCCACGTAGGGCGCGGCCCCCGCGACGCTGACGATGTAGGAGTCGACGCGCGCGATCGCCGCATCGGCGTCGTACATGTGAGGCTCCTCGATCGAGAGCATGACCTCCTCGCCCGCCTTGAACGGCAGCGCGCGCTCCTCGATCTCCTCGCGGCTGCCCTCGGCCGCCACTGCGTAGGCATCGAGAGGCAGCGCCTCGCCCCCCTCGAAGTGGAAGTGCTTGCCAGACGACTCCTCCAGCTCGGCCAGGCCGCTGCCGTCCTCGACCAGCTTCGCGGCCACCTTGGGGTTCACACGGATCAGGTACGCCTCCGCCTTCGGGCTCTCCTCGACCAGATCGCGGAGCTTGCGGATCACGTCGATCGCGACGGTCTCCTCTGAGCGGACCACGCCCTCGCCGTCGCAGGTCGGACACGGCTTCGTGAGGATCTCCCGTACGCCGTCGGTAACGTTCTGGCGCGTCATCTCGACGAGGCCGAGCGGCGAGACCTCGACCACGTAGGTCTTGGTCTTGTCCTCGTCCAGCGCCTTCTTCATCGTCTTGACGACCTGGTCGCGGTTGCGGGCCTTCGCCATGTCGATGAAGTCGATGACGATGATCCCGCCGATGTCGCGCAGCCGGAGCTGGCGCACCACCTCCTCGGCGGCCTCGACGTTGACCTTGGTGATCGTGTCCTCAAGCCGGCCCTTGCCCCGGCCGGTGAAGCTCCCGGTGTTGACGTCGATGACGGTCAGCGCCTCGGCGTAGTCGATCATCAGGTAGCCGCCCGAGGGCAGGTCAACGCGGCGTTCGAGGGTCGAGTTGAACTCCGCCTCGATGCCGTAGCGCTCGAAGAGCGGCTGGCGCTCCTCGTAGAGCTCGACGAGCTCGACGAGCTCCGGTGCCGTCCGCTGGAAGAAGCTCGTGACCCGGTGAAGCTGCTTCGGGTCGTCGATCACCGCGCCCTCGAACTCCTTGCCGAGCACGTCCCGCAGCACCCGGATCGACAGGTCGGCCTCCTGGAAGACGAGCGCGGGCGCCTTCACCTCGTCGGAGCGGCGCTCGAGGACCTCGTGCAGCCTGTGGAGGTAGGCGAGGTCGCGCTCGAAGTCCTCCTTCTCGGCGCCCTCGGCGGCCGTGCGCACGATGACGCCGCCCTTGCCACTGGCGCTCTGCGTCTGGAGCTTCTGCAGGAGCTTGCGCTGGCGGTCACGCTCGGAGTCGGTAAGCCGGCGGCTTGCGCCCACGCCCTCGCCACTCGGCATGTAGACCAGATAGCGCCCGGCAATCGAGAGCTGCATGGAGAGGCGCGCGCCCTTCGTCTTCAGCGGGTCCTTGACGACCTGGACGAGGATCTCCTGCTTGGACTTGATCAGCTCGTCGATGCGGCGGCCGCCGCCGCGGCCTCGCCGCGGCGCTCGCTGGCCGTCCTCGGTGACGATCTCGTCAACGTGCAGGAAGCCGTTTCGCTCCAGGCCGATGTCGACGAACGCCGCCTCCATTCCGGGCAGGACGTTGTCGATGACGCCCTTGTAGATGTTGCCGACGATCGATCGTGATCCGCGGCGCTCGATGTAGAGCTCGCTGACGTCGTAGCGCGCCGCTTCGGCGGCGGCAGCGCGGCCGCCTCGCTTGCGCTCCAGCACGGCCACCCGGGTCTCCCCGGCGTCAACCGATACCAGTATTCGCTTTTTCAATTTCTCACCTCACGTGAGGGTCACCCCGCGCGCGGCATCACGGCCTGAACGGCCGCTCACCGGTTACGCGGGTGCCCTGCCGTTCGAGGAGAGGCGCGCTTGCACGTAGACGCTTTGCAGGAGTCCGATCGCCATCAGGGTGACGACGACCGAGGAACCTCCGAAGCTCATCAGCGGCAACGGGATGCCCGTGACAGGCATGATCCCGATCGTTATGCCGACGTTGACGAAGACATGGAACATGAGCATCGCGGCGATACCGCCGGCTATCAAGCTTCCATACAAGTTCTTCGCAAGCGTCATGATGCGCAGCGCCCTCCAGATCAACAGGGCGTAAAGGGACAGTACGAACGCGGCACCCGCGAAGCCGAACCTCTCGCCGACAGCGGCGAAGATGAAGTCCGTTTGGCGCTCCGGGAGAAACCCGTTCTCAGTTTGTGTCGCATCGCTTCCGCGCCCCGTCTTGCCCCCCGATCCAATCGCGATCAGCGATTGGTGTGTTTGGTAGCTGGAATCCTTGGGATCGCTCGACGGGCTCAGAAAAGACGTGAGCCGGTCCTGCTGATAAGCCGAAAGGATCGGGTGCCCGACAGTGGGCGCAACGACGAGGATAAGGGTTACGGCGGCCGCGGCGAGCCCGCCGATGAATGCGAAGTGCGTCCAGCGGGTCCCGGCGACGAAGAGGATCGCGAAAGTGATGGCCACATAGACCGCCGCTGTGCCGAGGTCCGGCTGGGCGAAGACCAGCATCGCCGGGAGGAGTCCCATCACGAGAATCCGCGCCGTGCGACGGCGCTCCCCGACCCGCCGGCCCTGGTCCATTGCGAAGGCGGCGAGGGCCAGGACCAGGAGCAGCTTGCCGAGCTCGGACGTCTGCAGCGAGAAGAACGGCAGCGTGATCGACCGCTTCGACCCGCGGGTCGCCGTCCCCGCGGCGAACACGAGCAGGATCGACGCGATCATCAGGGTGTAGAGGCCGACGCGGAGCTCGCGGAACCGCGAGTAGTCGATCCGCGCCAGGGCGAGCATGAAGGCCAGGCCCACGACGCCGTAGATCCCCTGGCGCAGGACGTAGAAGTAGGGGTTGTGGGGAATGTCGGCGGACGTCGTGACGGCGAGCGTGTAGAGGCTGCACGCGAGCAGCGCGATCGCGCCGAGGATCAGCGCCGGGTCCAGCCGGGTGATCCCGATCCGCTCGATGGCGCCGGCGCGCTCGCGGCGGGTGAATTGTCTGGGCAGGGCCTGGGACTCCATCAGCCGTAGGGGTTGGCGGTCGTGGTCGAGGCGGAGCCCGTCGTGATCGGCGTGGCCTTGGCGAGCTGCTTGGCGAAATGCGGGACACGCTGGCCGAAGTAGGCGTTGAGGATGTCCCGCGCTGCGGGCGCCGCCGTGTCCGCGCCGAAGCCGCCTTGCTCGACGGTCACCGCGACGACGATGTTGGGGTTCGGGTAGGGGGCGAGGACGACGTACCACGACTGGTCCAGCTGCCCGGTGTGCTGCGCCGTGCCGGTCTTGCCCGCGACG
>JAWVFM010000009.1:0-8244 GCA_033856015.1 Solirubrobacterales bacterium | reverse complement strand
GCTGTTCTGGAGGCGCCGGATCAGCCGGCGCTGCGCGCGGTCTTCTCGACCGGGCCCTCGGTGCGCTGGCCCGGGGCGGTCGCCTTGATGAAGTCGTTGATGCGGCGATCGAGCGCGAGCTCGGCCTCGAAGTCGACGTCCTCGCCGTGGCGGTACGCGAAGTCCTTGTGCGAGAGGACATCCGCGAAGACCTCGACGAAGCGCTCGTCCAGCTGGGTGCCGGCCACGCGGCGCATCTCGGCCAGGGCTTCGAACGAGCTGCACGGCTCGCGGTAGCTGTCACGCGCCGTGAGGACGTCGTAGGCGTCGGCGACGGAGACGATGCGCGCCAGGAGCGGGATGTCGTCGCCCTCCAGTCCGCGGGGGTACCCGAGGCCGTCGGGCCGCTCGTGGTGGGCGATGATGATGTCGCCGATCGCCCGGTAGCCGTCCACCTGGGAGACGATGCGCGCCCCCTCGTAGGGGTGGCGCCGGATCTGCTCCCAATCCTCCTCTGACAGGCGCGCGTTCGACTTCAGAATGCGGTCCGGCAGGACGAACTTGCCGATGTCGTGCAGAAGCCCCGCGGTGTGCGCGACCTCCTGCTCCGGCTCGGAGAGGCCCGCGGCCGCGGCGATCTCGCGCGAATAGCGGGCGACGGCGGCGCTGTGCCGCGCGGTCATCCGGTCGCGGAGGTCAAGGGTTCGGAGGAGCGCCCCGAGGAGCGCGACCTGGAAGCCGGCGAGCTCCTTGGCGCGGATCTCGAGCTCATCCGCTCGCTGCTGCGATAGCAGCATGGCTCCGAGGAGGTATTGGAAGACGAAGATCCCGATCGCCGCGAAAGCAAGCGCGGGCGCGCCCACCGAGACATACGCCCAGACGACGACGACGGAGATCATGGCGGACGCGAGCTCGGAGGGAAGAACCGGAAGGAGCGTTCGCCCGATCTTGGCCCAGAAGCTCGATCGCTCTTCGTAGCTGTAGTACCCGATGATCCCTGCGTAGTCGAGGATCAGCGCGACCCCGAACGCACCGAACGCGAGGAAGTAGTAGAGCGGGTCATGGTTCCCGACGCCGAGACTGGTGCTGGACGCATGGAATGCGGCGCCGGCAACCAGCGGGAACCAGGCATAGGTGAAGACGTTCAGGATGAGCGTCCGGAGCGTGTAGCGCTCAATCGCCCAGCCGGCGAAGATGCTCAGCAATCCGACCAGGACGCCGGGGGTTGCCCCCAACACCACGAGCGCGACAACGATCGCGAGGAAGCTGCCGGACATCTTGATCCCCTTCGCAGCGGAGCGCACCGCGTTGGCCTCGCTCGCGACGGCAAGCGTGAGGAGAATCAGGAGCGACGGAATGTCCCAGTTCGCCTCAGGGGCGAGCCAGACGGCGACGCCGAGCGCCACGACGCTCCCGGCGATCTGCATCGCGACCAAGGTCTTGGTGGGCCTACCGGTCATTCGTCCCTCGGATTTGCGTGTCCAGTGGACGCAGGGTCAGGAGGCGAGCTCGACCTTTGAGGGCTGGCGCATCGAGTCGATGAACCTGTCCAGATCGACGATCTCGTAGCGGCGCTGGCCGCCGGGGGTTCTGTAGAACGGCACCAGGCCGCGGTCGGACCAGTTGCGGAGCGACGCGGCGCTGACTCCCAGGTATGTGGACGCTTCGCCCACGTTCATGAGTCGCTTTCCGTCTGACATCTCTTGCCTTCCCTCGTTGTCTTCTCTTGATCGAGCCGGCCACCGAAAAGCGGCCGAAACTTCTGATTGCCTGGGAAGGTCTAGGGGCGTTTGCCCTAACCGGCAAGACCCGGAAGGACTCGATACCTAGAAGTGCGCAGGTTTAGGGTGCAAAACCTGCGCAACCTGCGCAGGTCTTGCCAAGCGCAGGCGCGAGCTAGCTGGCCTGGCGCCGGACGGCTGCGGGCCGGACGGCGGTCGAGTCGAGCGCCGTGAGCAGGGTCGTGATCGCCTCGCCCGGGGTGTCGCCGAGCATCACGAACCCGCGGGTGCCCGTGACGAGGCGAGCGGTGCGGTACCCCGCAAGAGTCGCTCTCGGGGTGGACGAAAGAGCGCTTCGCAGGGAGGCGCCAACGATGTTCAGGCTGGCGGCGCTGCCGCAGAGCACGACCGCCGTGGGCTGGAGGGCCCGCAGGGCGTTGCGGAACCTCGACTCGGCGAGGCCCGCGGAGAGCAGCAGAACTCGCAGCCCGGCGCGGCGCAGGAACAGCTCCAGCGCCTGCACGTAGATCGCTTCAAGGCCGAGGGGAGAGCCCGAGTCGAGCAGCAGCACGCCCTCGGTGCGGGTCGCCGGCGGTGCGAGGCGCCGCGCGCCGTGCAGCCAGCCGGTCGCCCAGCGGCAGGCGTGCTCGAGCTCGGCCTCCTGCGAGGGCTGCTGCGTGGCCATCTCGAGGGCGGGGAGGAGCACCTCGGTGACGGTGCGCTCGAGCGAGCGCATGGCAAGGCTCTCCTCGAGCTCGCGGTCGGCCGCGGCGTCGTCGAAGTTGTGGAAGGACCGCAGAAGGCGCGCGGGTGAGGTGGGTCCGCGGCCACGGGCGCGGGCGATCGCCACGGCGGAGGAGATGTTGCCGGTCTGCCCGAGGGCTTCGCGGAGGGCCTCGACCTCGACGAGGTCGTACTGGCGGTGGTTGCCCGGAGTACGGCTGGGGTGAGGAAAGCCCAGGCGCCGCTCCCAGGTCCGCAGCGTCGAGGGGCTGACGCCCAGTAGCTCGGCAGCTGCACTCGTCCTGATGCCGGTCATGTGCAGGATCGAAGCAGGTTTTCCGTACTTTGCAAGGCGATTGCCTCAAGTTGTCGCGGATCTTGCACCGCGACTTCGTCGTCAGTCGGGGACGAAACCGCGCTCGGAGCTCGCCACGCCGACCTTCTCGCCCTTTGCACGGGCGGCGAAAGCGGCCTCCTCTGCGGCGGCGATGAGTGCCTCGGCCTCGTTGCCGTGCTCGGGACATGAGGCGATCCCAAGGGCGATCTCGACCCGCGGCGCGTTGATCGACTGCGAGTCGTCGATGAGGGCGGCGAGCCGCTCGGCGAGAGTCACGGTCGGCAGCGGGCCCTGCTGGGGAAAGAGCACGCACAGCTCGTCCTCGTCCAGGCGAAACGCGCGGTCGGCCGAGCGCAGCTGCCCGCCGATCACGTCCGTGACGGCGCGCAGCATCCGGTCTCCGGCGCTGCTGCCGTAGGCCTCGCTGATCTGAGGCAGGCCCTCGACCTCGACGATCATCAACGAGAAGGGATGGCCGTAGCTGCGTTCGGCGGCGAGGACGATCCGCAACCACTCGTGGAGCTCGGACGGACCGGCGAGGGTCGTGAGGCCGTCGCGGGCGGGCGAGCCGCTGCGTTCGCGCACGAGCTGCTCGGCGACGGCGGACTGCAGGCTCCCGAAGACCTCGGCAAGGCGCTCGACGGTACGCGCGAACTCGCCGGACTCGCGCTCCGGGATCTCACGCCGCAGCGCCTCGATCAGGAGCGCCTGGAGCGCCGCGAGGTCACGGGGAAGCCGGCTCGGCGAGTCGTCGCCCGTGCGCAGGCGGCTGAGCTCGGTGGCGCGACGGAGCTCGTTCGCGGAAAGCTCGCGGTCGGCCGCGGATCCGGGCTCGCCGAGCGCGCCGAGGATGCCGGCGATCAGCGGTGGCGCCTCCTGCGCGAGCCACTCGACGCCGATGTCGCCGAGCTCGCTGACGGGAGTCCGTTCGACCAGTTCTACGAGCCACGCCTTGGCGAGTTCGTCGCGAGCGTTTTGCACGCGGGATATATGCGACATCGAACCCCGCAGCAAGGCATCGCCACGGTAACCGACCACTCAGCCGTCTTCCGCCGGTCTGCCCCAAACCTCGACTTGATCTACCGCCGGTTGGGGAGCCGGTTTGCGTGAGATCGGGGCCAGCCGGTGGCCGCCACCCGTTTGTCTAGACTCGCCACCGATGGAGAGCGCAGGCACCGGGCCCGACGAGGGCTTCGAAAGACGGCCCCGCCAGCCTGAGGGCGACGTCATCATCGGCGCGACGCTCGAGGGGTTGCGACGGGCGGCGGCTGAGGTGGAGCAGGTCGCGAGCACCGCGGAGACGCTCCAGCGCGCGCTGCTGCCGGCTCGGCTTCCCGAGGTTCCGGGCCTGGCGATGGCCGGTCGTTACGTGGCGGCGGGCGAAGAGCAGCAGGTGGGCGGCGACTGGTACGACGTCATCGCGCTCCGCGACGGGCGTGCCGGGATCGCGATCGGCGACGTCGTCGGCCATGGTGTCGAGGCGGCCGCCAGGATGGCGCACCTCCAGAGCGCATCGCGCGCGTTCGCCCTGGAGGGCCTGAGGCCCTCGCTGTTGCTCGAGCGCGTGAACGCCTTCGCCTACGACGACGAGCGACCCGCCATGGCGACGCTCCTCTACGGGGTCGTCGACGCGGAAGCGGGACGGTTCAGCGTTGCCAGCGCGGCGCACCCACCGCCGCTCGTGATCGCGCCGTCGGGGATCGCGACGTTCGTCGAGAGCTCGCGCGGGAGCCCGCTCGGCGCTCGCCAGTACCCGCAGTACGACGAGGGCATCGTGGTGATCGAGCCGGGCACGACCATCGTGACCTTCACGGACGGTCTCGTGGAGACGCCAGGTGCGAGCCTCGAGGACGGCCTCGAGGAGCTCCGCGCCGGGATCGGCACCCTCCCGACCGACCCGAAGCTCCTCTGTGACGAGCTGCTGGGCGCTCGCTTCAACAACGGGCCGCCGCGCGACGACGTGGCGATCCTGGCGATCCACCTGGCGGCGGAGGCCGGTGAGAGCTTCCAGATGACGGTTTCAGCCGACCCGGACTCGCTTGGGCGCGTCCGCCGGAGCATCGGCCGCTGGCTGCGCGGGGTGGGCGCCACGGAGTCGGAGACCTACGACATCCTGGTGGCGTGTGGCGAGGCATGCGCCAACGCGGTGGTTCACGCCTACCCGGTGGGCAACGCCTCATTTGAGGTCTCCGGCCGGGCCCTGGGCGGCGGCGTCGAGCTCGTCATCCGCGACTTCGGGAGCTGGCGCGAGCCGCGCCCCGGCACGGGAGCGCGTGGGTTGGTGTTGATGAAGGACCTTATGGATGAGGT
Source organism: Solirubrobacterales bacterium (assembly GCA_033856015.1). Lineage (GTDB taxonomy): Bacteria > Actinomycetota > Thermoleophilia > Solirubrobacterales > 70-9 > JAWVFM01. Next base: position 3,174 of record JAWVFM010000009.1, on the reverse strand, counting down.
CGACGTCGAGCGCAGGTCGCCCGGCGGGACGACGGTGACGATGCGCAAGGCGCTGGGGGTAAATGGATGAGAGGCAGGCTTGCTGACCTGACGTTCGAGGACTCCGGCGGCACCGTCGTAGCGGTCGTGCGAGGTGAGGTGGACGCGTCGAACGCCGCCGAGCTGCGCATCGCGCTGGTCGATCGCCTGTCCAACGACGTCCTCGGGCTGGTGATCGACATGAGCGATATGACGTACCTCGACAGCACGGGGATCTCGCTGCTCTTCGAGCTGGCTCGGGGCCTGTCGGCGCGCCGGCAGGTGCTTCGCCTGGTCGTACCGGGCGCTTCGCCGATCCGCCGCGTGCTCGATCTTTGCGACATCGCGAGCGTCGCCCCCATTGACGAGACCGCGGCCGAAGCGCGCGCGGCAGTCGCCGGCTGACGCTCAGCCGGAGGTCGCGACCGACCAGGAGGCCCGGAAGCGCTGGAGCACCCGGGCCAGGCGCCGTGGTGTCTCGGCGCCTCCGGCGGCGATGATCTCGCCGACCCTGGTCGCAAACGCCTGCGCCAGGAGGATCTCCGTCCGCCCGGTTGGGCGGCTCGGCCGCGGAGCCAGCGCAATGACCCCGACGAGGCGCCCGGCAGCGACCATCGGCGCCACGATGGCGGGCTTGCGTGCAGAACCGTTGTTCTGGGCGCCGACAGCCACGAGCTGGCAGCGGCGCTCGAGGGCGGCGCGCCCGACCGGGCCCTCGCCGAGCGACAGCACCTCCGGGAGGGCCGCGGTCGTCGCGGCATCTCCGGCGAGCTTGACCAGTCGGAGTGAGAGCCCGTCCTCGTCGGCAAGGTAAGCGGCGGCGGCGTCGATCTCGTGAAGGTCGGCGAGGCCGTTGACGAGCGGGTCCAGCTTCAGCGTTCCGTTCGAACGCGAAGTCGGCGCGGCGGGCGGGCGCTGTGGCTGGCTGCCGTCCTCGGGCTCGAGCTCGTCGAGCCGGAGCGCCATCACCACGGCCTGGGAACGGGTCGACGCGCCCAGCTTGGCCATCGCGTTGCGCACGTGGGTGCGGACCGTCTCGGGGGAGAGGACGAGATTGCTGGCGATCTCGGCGCCGCTCAACCCGGTTGCCAGCAGCCCGAGGATCTCGCGCTCTCGCGCTGTCAAAGAGTCGTTCTTGCGCCTGCCTGCAATGCCCATCGTGGACCTCGTTCGCAGCCTAGCACTACCCACTCTGAGGTAGTGCGAGTTGGGGTTTCCGGGTAGTTCCGGTCGCATGTGTTGCGATTCGCGTGACGCGCTGTTGTAGTACCGGAGTTCAAGAAGGCCGCGCTCTCAGCTTTGGCGCGACCTGAATTTGCGGCTTGGGGGGTAGAGATCCCGAGCCCACGACAATGTCGCTCGACAGCGCCATTTTGGTGGTGATTTGATGAAACACCTGCGGTTGATTCCCGGCTTCGTGATCGCGATGGTGGCGCTGGCAGCAGTTGCCTTGGCAGCGCCGATCGCCGCCTTTGCCGCGAGCCCGACGGTTCAGCAATACAACTCGATCGATCCCGGCGGTGGTGGCGGTGGCACGGTCCATGCGTCAGCCGGTTCCGGCAGCTCGGCCGGCTCCCTGCCGTTCACGGGATTCGACGTCGCCGCGCTCGTCGTGGCGGCTGCCGTGCTGTTGATCGCCGGCCTGGTCCTCAACAGGCGCTCCGGTAGAAGCGCCGTCTAGGGCGCGAGAGGGGGCACGCGCCCTGGCAGTGCTCACAACCGCCGGCGCTGAGCTCGCCTCGGCGGCCTTCAGCCCCGGCCGCTCCCACGGCGCGGTGCTCGTCGTCGACGACGAGCAGCACTGCCTCGACGCGAGCCTCGGCGCGTGCCGGCTCCTGTCCCTGTCGCGCGCGGAGGTCGAGGGCAGCTCGCTCGGCGACCTCTTCGGGGTCGCGATGAGCGGGCGAATCGGCCACTTCTGGCAGGCCTTCGCCGACACCGGCGGCACCGCCGGTCCGTTCCACATGGAGCTGCCGGACGGACGGCAGCTGGACGTCTCGCTCGTGCTGACCGCGAACGTCGTCCCGGGCAGGCACGTGATCGGGATCGAGCCGGTCGCGCTGGGCCCCTCGCCCGAGTCCGCCAAGGAGCCCTTTCCAAAGCTCGCGCTGGGCACGCGGGTGCCGAGCGCGCGGGAGCGCCAGATCCTGGCGCTCCTCGCCGAAGGCGAGACGGACTCCCGAATCGCGGCACAGCTTCGCCTTTCGCCGGCCACGGTCCAGACCCACGTCCGCAACGCCAAGGCCAAGCTCGGCGCCCGGACCCGGGCGCAGGCGGTCGCCCTCGCCCTGACCGGCGGGCTGATCTCCGAGCGCTCCTAGGTATCTGGACCTAGCTAGAGCTGCTTGCGCAGCGCGAGCAGGATCGGCTCACGCGGATCGTCCGCGAGCGCGGCTGCGAGCTCCTGTCTCGCCCGCTGCGGGCTCGACTTGCGGTAGAGGAGCGCGAGGTAGTAGTGCGCGGCCCACTCGCGCGGCCGCTGCCGGGTCACCTGCGAGAAGGCACCGATCGCGACCGCGCGGTTACCGGCAGCGCGGGCGATCGCACCCTTCGCCATCAGGGGGTCCACGGACATCGGCCAGAGCGAATGCGCCTGGTCGAGGTCGGACATGGCGCGAGGGAAGTCCGTGCGCCACTCGCCGAATGCCTGGTTCACGTAGCTCTTGCTGAAGAACGGCGGGATCGCGCTCAACGCCAGGACCACCGCGCCCACCCCGAGCCCGACTCGCCACCTTCCGGGCTTGACGAGTGTCGCGGTTCGAAGGGTCGGCGCGCAGGCGGCGCCGAGCAGTGCGATCACGGGTGCGGTGACCGCCGGGTAGGGCCAGAACCAGTCGATCGACGTGTGCACGAGCCAGTAGCTCCCCGCGGTCACGGCGATCGCCGCGAGCACCGCCGCCGACGGCCCGAGCCGCCGGGCGCGCTGGATGCCGACGCCGGCGCCGACCAGGAAGGCAAGCCACATCAGCAGGCCGGGGACGCCGAGCTCCGAGAGCGTCTCCAGCTCGACGCTGTGGGCGTCGTGCACCGTCTGCTGGCCATCCGTGCGGTGGAGCAGGTACGAGTATTGAAAGCCCCCGGCACCGTCGCCGAGCACCGGGTCGCGGCCGGCGTCTCCGAGCGCCACGCTCCAGATCTCGCCTCGATGCGTTCCGA
>JAWVFM010000008.1:0-5121 GCA_033856015.1 Solirubrobacterales bacterium | reverse complement strand
CGACGGCCGCTTGCCGGCCGTGGAGGCGACGTTCACCACGCGCCCGAAGCCCCGCTCGCGCATCTCCGGGATGACTGCCCGCATCATGCGAAGCGGCGCCATCACGTTGAGCTCCCACGCGGCGTACCAGTCCTCGTCCGGAACGTCGTCCAGCGCGCGCCACTGTGCCGAGCCGGCGTTGTTGACGAGCACGTCGACGCGGCCGAACGCTTCATGCGCCGCCGCATGGATCCGCTCTGCCGCGTCGGGGGCGGTGACGTCGAGCGCAAGCGCCTTCGCCTTGCCGGGGTGCTCCTGGAGCGACGCTGCCGCCGTCTCGAGGCGCTCGGCCGAGCGCGCGACGAGAAGCGTTCCGGCGCCCGCCTGGCAAAGCCGCTCCGCGACGGCGAGGCCAATGCCCCGGCTCGCACCGGTGACGATGCATGCTTTGCCGGCGAGGCCCAGGTCCACGGTCAGGCGGGCCGGACGCGGTCGGTGATCGTCACCGGGGTCTCGGCCGTGAGCGCGCGGTGCACCGGGCACTTCCCGGCGATCACCCGCAGCTTCTCCTGCTGCTCCTCGCTCAGGCCGCCGGGGAGCTCCAGGGTCACCGCGAATGCCCTCGGCGCAGCCCCGTCGTAGTCGATCTCGACGTCTACCGAGATGTTCCCGATATCCCACTCCTGGCGCTCTGCGTACATCTCGACCGTGATCGCCGTGCAGCTCGCGAGCGCCGCCCCGACGAGCCGCACGGGGCTCGGCCCTGCGTTGGCGCCGCCGGAGGACTCCGGCTCGTCGACGACGATCGTGTGGCCCCCCTCGATCTCGACGTCGTGAATGAAGCCCGAGCGGCGCCTGGCGACGACCTTGATCATCAGGATTCCCGGCCGCGGGTGGACGCGTCGCGTCCCGCGAACAGCTCGGGCTCGGGAGTGTCGGCGAACCGGGCCATCGCGAACACGGTGTCCGACGCCCGGTTCAGGAACCGGCGCACCTCGCCCGCGTCGACTCCCTCGGCTGCCTCCAGCGCGACGATCCGGCGCTCGGCGCGGCGGACGGTCGCGCGCGCGAGGTCGAGCGCGGCGGAGAGTGGGGTCCCGCCCGGGATGACGAACTTGGGAGGTAGGTCCACGCGCTCCATGTAGCGGTCGATCACCCCGTCGAGGTCATCGACCATCTCGGCCGTGACCCTGCTCACGCCGTCCTCGAGGCGCTCGGCGGCTTCGGTCGCCGTGGCGAGCTCGGCGCCGGCCACGAAGAGCTCGTTCTGGAGGCGGAGAATGTCGGCGCGCAGCTCGCCGTCCTCGGGCCCGCAGAGCGAGCGGGCAATGCCGAGCGCCGAGGCCGCCTCGTCCACCGATCCGTAGGCCTCGGGCCGCGCGTCGGTCTTCGAGACCCGCCCGCCGTACCAGAGCGAGGTCGTCCCGTCGTCGCCCTTCTTCGTGTAGATCTTCATCCGCTCCGACCTTAGACGGTCAGCTCAGCGGGTTGAAGACCAGGCCGGTCAGGAGCTTCGGGAAGAAGTAGGTCGACTTGGGCGGCATGGTCTCGCCCGCATCGGCGACGGCGCGGACCTGCGCGATCGGCGTGGGGCGGAGGATGAACGCGGCGTCGTAGCCGGTGTCGAGCGAGGACATCGCCTCCTCGACGCTCTTCACGTAGCCGAGGCCGCGCTTCGCGCCCACGTCCTCGGCCGTCATGCCGAGGATGTCGCCGAAGACCACCTGCTCGAGGATCGCCGCGTCGAGCTCGCGGTAGGCGGTCGAGCGGTCGGGAAGCGATGCCGCAAGGGCCGCGGCGTCCCTCAGGCGCAGGCGGAAGGTTTCGCCGGCCTCGCCGTCGGCGAAGCCGAAGACGCCGACGCCATCCTCGGCCGAGGGGTCGAGGGCGTCGGCGGCGACCGGCTCGACCTCGAAGCGCTCGCGCAGGCCGGCGCGCAACGCCTCGCGCTTCGTGGAGTCCAGATCCTTCAGCAGCCGGTGGGTGGCGAACACGGTGAGCCCGGGGTCGTCGAGCGAGACCAGGCACATCAGCGTGTAGCGGTGCGGTCCGTCGCCGCCGATCTCCTCGGCGTAGGTGCGCGCGGTCTCGTAGCGGTGATGGCCGTCGGCGATCAGGAGCTCGGCGTCGGCAAGCTCGGCGGTGACGGCGGCGTGGACGCTCGGGTCGGTGATCCGCCAGGTGCGGTGGACGGTCCCGTCGGCGTCGGTCGCCTCGCCCCAAGGGTCCGCTGCCGTGGCGGCGTCGACGTGCTGCCAGGCGTCGCCGGCGTGCAGCGAGAAGATCGGCGAGAGGTTGTAACGCGTGGCCTGCGTCAGGCGCAGGCGGTCCTCCTTCGGGCCTGGCTGGGTGCGCTCGTGGGGCCTGACCTGTCCCGGCCCGTATTCGGTTACCCGCACTCGCACGAGCACCCCGCGGCGGGTACGGGCCTCGCCATCCGGACCGACGTAGTCCTGGGTGAGCGCCCAGATCGACGGCTCGCGGTCCTGCGTGAGCACGTCCTGGAGGCTCCATTCCTCGAGCGTCTCCGCGGCGTGCATGTAGCGATCGCCGTCGCCGACCGGCTCGGGAAGGTCCATCTCGACGACGTTGAACGGCGAGCGCGAGATCAGCTCGCGGCGCAGGTCGGCGTCGATGACGTCGTACGGGGGCGCCACCACGTCGCCGAGCGCGGAGATCGCCGCAAGGTTGTAGTGCAGGGCGTTGAGCGGCAGGACCTCGGCCATCGCGGACAATCTATTCGGCGCCACGCGAGGGCTGCGTGACGGATCGCCGCGGCTTCGTATTAGCGTGGTGAGGATGTTGAGGCGCTCACTCCCGATCGGGCTCTGCATCGCGGTGGCGGTGGGCGGAGTGGCAGTGGCCGCGAGCGGCGGGCACGGCATGACGCCGCGGGCAGCGCTTCTCAACGCTCACGGGCTCCAGGTGCGCTCGACCGTGGGCAGCTTTTGCACGGAGAGCCGCCCGAAGCCGGGGGGCGGCTCCGCCGAATGCGCCGACTACGCCTACCCGCTGAGGACCCACGGGCGACTGCCCGTCGCCGGAGGCGATCGCGTTGCCCTGCGCTTCCGCCACAACCCAACGATCCGCGACCGCGTCCGCTCGGTCCGCGTGACGCCGCTGCACGCCACCAAGGACGACTTCAGTACGGCCGGGACGGCGGTTCGCGCAAGGGTCAACCCCAAGCATCCGAGCCGCTGGAAGGCCACCCTTCCCGGCGATCTCGGAACCGCCAACGTGCTCGACGTGTCAGTCAGGTACCCCCACGGCGACGCCGACTTCTGGGCAGGCATCGTTCAGGGTTGAGTCCGGCTGGCGGCGGGAATATGGTTCCGCGCCATGGAGACCTTCCCACAAGAGCCAGAGGATTTCGCTGACGACCAGGACCTCGAGGACGACGACTTCGCGTCGCTCGAGGACGACGATGGCCACGGTGCCGAGGACGACCCCGACGACCTTGTCGCGGAGGACGGCTTCGCGGACGAGTAGGCCCTAGCCCGGCCGCATCTCGGGCTCAATCTTGAACCTCTGATCGGGGCGGCTGGATTCGAACCAGCGGTCTTCCGGCCCCAGACCGGATGCGATAACCAGACTTCGCTACGCCCCGTTCAGTCGAGTCTAGCCAGGTGCTCCGAAGGCAATCCATCCACGCTTGCAGCTTTGTGCGGGCGTAGCCGAGTGTGTCTACATTGGGTCGAGCCGATCCGGCGGGACGCAAGCGAGAAGGAGCAGACGTGGACTTCAAGAAGATCGCCCAGCAGGCCAAGAGCGTGGTCGACAAGCGCGGTGGGACGGAGAGCCTCAAGGAGGACTTCGACCAGCTGAAGACGATCGCGAAGGGCAAGGGGAGCATCAGCGACAAGGCCAAGGAGGCCGTCGAAGCGATCAAGCGCCCCGGCGAGGGCTCCACGCCACCGCCGGCCTCGCCGTCGCCAGACCCCAACACCGCGAAGGGCCCGCACCCGGACCCCGCAGCACCGCAGGCCGCCGCCAAAGGCGAACCCGACGGGCCCGGCAAGGGCCCCGAGACGACCTAGGCAAAAGCGCCGCGCCGGCCGCCGCTACCCTGCGCCCAAGGCCCCGGTAGCTCAGCTGGATAGAGCAGCTGCCTTCTAAGCAGCAGGTCGCAGGTTCGAGTCCTGCCCGGGGTACTAAGTGGTCCCTCCGGCAAGATCCACACCCCATCGGGCGGTCCCGGATGATCGCCATGCTTTGTCCTCGGTCGCCCACATGGGCCCCCCATGCGGGCTCCCTGCGTCCTCGCCTGGCGACCACCGGATCTCGCCCGATCGGGCGCGGACCTGCCGGAGGCACCACTGATGACACTCCGAGTCGGCAAGCACACCTTCAGGTACGCGAGCTACGACGCCTCGAGCGACGTCCTCTACGCCGCGGTCGAAGGCCCGCCTTACGGCTCGCGGGAGCCGACTCCCGAGCAGCACGTGTGGCGCTTCGACGACGAGGGCCACTTCGTTGGCATCACGTTCGTCAACCCGCGCGAGCAGCTCGAGCGCGAGGGTGCCGTGTTCGTGACCCTGCCGACGGGCGAGCGCGAGCGCGTAGCCGGCGCCGAGCGGCTGATGCGCTCCGCCGGGTGAGCACGCGGCTGGACCTCGACGCGCCGCGCGCCCATGCGGTGCTCGACCGCATCCGTGCCATCCCGCCCGGCTTCGTCGCGACCTATGGCGACCTAAGCCCCGGATCGCCGCGATTCGCCGGAGCAGTCCTGGCGGCGTGCGACGACCCGGGCGTCCCGTGGCATCGCGTGGTCCATGCGGGCGGCTCGCTCGCCAAGGGCGTGCGCCAGCGCCGGCTCCTCGAGGCTGAGGGCGTGCCGTTCAAGGGCGCGCGGGTCGACATGGACGTCGCCTGGTTCCTCATGGACGCGTGACAGTGCTCACAAGGACTCCTTACCGAGCCTTGAGTGTGCGTCGCTATCAATGACGGATGGTCGATCAGCGGCCAGACGTCCTCCTGACCGGTGCCACCGGATTCCTCGGCGGCGAGGTGCTCGCTCGTCTCCTCGAGCGGGGTGGGCCTCGCGTCCATGCGCTGGTTCGCGCGGCGAATGACCAGGAGGCGGCCGCTCGACTCGACCACACGGTCGAGTCGCTGATCGGGGACGCCAACCGGCTCCCTGGG
>JAWVFM010000007.1:0-2501 GCA_033856015.1 Solirubrobacterales bacterium | reverse complement strand
CGACCACGAGCGCCTGCAGGGGGCCGAGCAGCCGCTCCGAACGGCGTGAGGTCCCCTGCAGCTCCACCAGCCCGTGCGTCAACGGCTCGCCGCGGCTCCGACGCTTGCGCTGTTCAACCGCGATCGGTCGCCAGAGCTCGTCGACCACCTTGCATGGGTCACCGGCAATATCGTCGATGTCGCATTCGAGATGGCCGGCCCAGAGGCGCAGTCGTGTCTCGCGGGCGATGCCGGCGTCGCAGGTGACCAGGTTGACCTCGCTGTCGTTGAAGAAGGAGTGCGCGTTGAGGTTTGCGGAGCCGAGCGTGAGCCACCGGTCGTCCACGATCCCGACCTTCGCGTGCACGTAGATGCGGTCGCTGACGTTCCTCGAGAGCGCCCGGATCGTCGTGGCGAGAAAGCGCCCCTGCTCACCGTCGGCGTCGGTCAGGACGGCCAGTTGCCCCTTGGTGTCGTCCTGTCCGTTGTTGGCCCTCTCGGGAAGCATGACGACGACCCGAAACTCATCGGTTGGCGGTCGGCGGAGCTTGTCGGCAAGGATGCTCACGACCTCAGGCGACCACAGGAACTGGTTCTCCAGGTAGACCAGGCGTTGCGCGGAGCGCAGCGCGCGCAGATACGCCTCGATGATCCGAAAGTCGCCTCGGGGCGCGAAGTCGTAGAGCTTCTCGGGCACGGTCCGGACGATCTGCAGCTCGACGTCTCCGGCGACGTCGAGAGCCGCCGATTCGACGTCCGAGGGCTCGCCGGTCACGGCCTCCCAGCGCTCCGCGAAATGGCCGGCGACGTCGCCCACCGCCGGCCCGCGAAGCCGCGAGGCCACGTCGTGCCAGCCCAAGCGTCCCCGTGCCGGATGCTGGGGCGTGTCATATCGATCACCGCCCAGGTCGGTCAGGTCGATGCCGCCGACGAACGCGACCTCGTCGTCGATGACGACGATCTTCTCGTGGTGACAGTGCATGGGCCGCTCGTGGGAGTCGAGCGCGACTTGCATGCGAGTCCCGCGAACGAGCGCGTCGCGCGCCGCGCGGACGGCACCCCGGCGCGGCTTGAAGGCGGGCACCGGCGCTCCCGCCCAGAGCAGCAGTCGAACGTCGACGGACTCCGCCACGTCGCCCAGCAGCTCGCGCAGCAGCACCGGTGGCTCGTCGCGGACGAGCGCGAACTCCGGCGTGACGCACCATCCGGCGATCCGCACGCTTCGCTGTGCGCCGCGGATCGCCGCTTCGAGCGTCGGCAGGTACGCGGCTCCGTCGATCAGGACCTCGAGCGCGTTACCGGCACGAGGCGGCGGATTCCCGGCGGCCCATAGCCGGCCGTCCTCAGGTGGCCTGCGCTGGGCTGCGCGCCCGAGCCTGTCGAGGCGGCGCGCGTGATGGTCGTTCATCAACCGCTCGATCGTGTTGCCCGCAATCCGATCGGCCGCGCCGATCACGTCCATCGTCACGCGCCACGAAATACCCCCTCGGCGCGACCGTCACACGCCTTGGCCGGCTCCGGGAACCCCCGTTACCTCAGCCGGACTCGCATTCGGCGAAGCTGGTGAGCGACGAGGACGAACTCTGACTCGGGAAGCCGAGTCGCGTCTTCCACCTTTGCGAGTCGCGGGGCCTCGACATGTTCACCACCGGGAAGGAGCCGCCTGACTCGTCGGGCTTGATCTGAAAACCCCCGCCAACCACGTGACTGCCCTTCGGGCACCTGGCCATGGTGACCACGGGCGTCGGGGAAGTGACCGGCCTGGTCCTCGACATCTGCTGAATCTGGCTGGTGTCCTTCTTCTCGCACATCGCATACGCCTTGAGGTCCGTCGGGGTGCCGTCGTTGCCGCCGTGGACCTTCCACGTTCGAGTGCTCGTCCGCATGCTCGTGTCAACGGCAATCTCGCCGTCCGACCCAGACGAGAACGGCGGCACCACGGCGTATCCGCCCGAGATCACCTGCCATCCGTTGGGGCACGTGGCGACGACCGCGCGTTCGGTGGTGGAGCCTCCGGAGGCGGGAACCGTGACCGAATTCGAGACCGTCTTGACCACTCGCAGCGAGGCCTGCTCGCAGAGTGCATACGCGGAGCTGTCGCCGGGAGAGGAAAGCGTCTCCGCCTTCCAGCCAGAGCTCCCTACGGGCATGGTCTGCTGTGCGATGGACCCATCCGGCGCCGAGAAACCGCCGCCGAGAACATGGTCCGATGTCGGGCATTCGGCGGTGCGGGTGCTCGGCCCCATGTTCGTGTTCGTAGTTGTCTTCTTGACCATGGTGATCCCGCTCCCACCCGCCGACGCCGTGGCGACAACCAGTCCAAGCGTGAATACGGCCAGTCCGAAGACAAAGCTTGCCCTGCGCATAGCTCAATCCCTCCGTGGGTCGGGTTCAGTGGCGCCCAATGTAACCCGAAGGTGCACACGGCGCCTGCCGGCTGGCCCTTGCGTCCGGAGTGCCCGCGGGTATAGGGTCGAGACAGTTGTCCCCTAAAGGGAGGGGAAGGCAGTTCCTATATGCGC
>JAWVFM010000006.1:0-5581 GCA_033856015.1 Solirubrobacterales bacterium | reverse complement strand
CGCCTCGATCATCTACGTGGCGAAGCAGCTGGGCGCAAGCGATCTCGGCAAGTACAGTCTGCTGCTCTTCTGGTCGGGCCTGATCACCCAGGTCTTCCACATCTTCTCCAAGCCCGGGACCCTGCGGCGCGTCTTCGGGCAGGCCGACGACGACGACGCGGGCTCAGAGGGAGACTTCGGCGAGGGCGACGAGGACGAGGTCATCTCCGAGTCGCCTCAGCAGAGCCTGGGCAACGGGCTCATCTGGGCGTGCATGATGGGGATCGTCGGCGGCGGGCTGACGATCCTCTTCCGCTCTCAGATCGCGCAGGTCGTCCTCGGCAACAGCCACTACGCGGTCCTGATCCTCTGGGCGGGCGTCCTCGGCGGCGTGGGCGCGCTCTTCAAGCTCGTCGACATCGTCATCTGGTTCGAGCGCCGGCCGGTTGTCTTCGTGATCGTCGACGCCTCCCGCCCCGCCCTGAACCTCTTCTTCATGGCCTACCTGATCAACAGCAAGGGCATGGGGGTGCAGGGCGCGATCGAGGGGGCGGCGATCGGCACGTCGATCGCCGCCGGGCTCGGGGTGATCGCCCTCGTCCGCAGCTTCGATTTCTCCTTCAAGCGCTCGGAGACCAAGCTCATCGTTCTGCGTGGCGTTGGCCGGATGCCGATCGCGATGTCGATGTGGGTGATCCAGAACGCGGACAGCTTCATCCTCTCGCGGTTCGTCGACCACAGCCAGGTCGGCTACTACAAGTTCGCTCAGAACCTCGGCTTCGTCGTCAGCTTCATGCCGCAGGGATTCCGGATCGCGATGCGACCGCTGCGCAAGGCCGCGCTGTTCCAGGCGGTTCGCGACCAGTACGGGGCGGCGGTGGCGAAGGGCCAGCTCCTCGCGTACTTCTGCCTCGTCTGCATGGTCGCAATCCTGTCGATGGTCATGGGCGGGACGCTGATCCTCCACCAGGCGAGTTCGAACTTCCAGCAGGCCGCGCCGCTGATCCCGATCACGGCAGCGGCGATGACCATGCCGGCGCTCTTCCGCACCATCAACGGCCAGGCCTACTTCCCCCACAAGCGCGCCTGGTTCATCGCGAGCGTGGTCACCGCAGCGGTCACGTACGTGGGCTGGATGTGGTTCCTGCTCGGAGTCCTCAAGGTCGGCATCATCGGGACGCCGATCGCCGCGGTCCTCTCGTTCGGCGGCTCGTGCATCTTCCTGTTTGCCAAGGGGCAGCGCGGGCCGAGCCCCGTTCAGTTCCCCTACTGGGCGCTTGGCCGGGCCTTCCTAATGGGCGCTGCCGTGGCCGTGTTCTTCAAGTACGTCCACTTCACGAACAAGTGGCTGCAGCTCGTGCAGATCATCGCTTTGATGCTCCTCTGGATCACGGCGCTCTTTGTCACGAGGGTGATCCCGGTCGCGCACCGCAAGCCGCTGCTCCACATCGTCCGCACGGCGTTTCGCCGCAGGCCGCACGGCTTCGACCGCGAGGTGGGCCTCGGAGCGCTGGGCGACCGCCAGCGGGAGCTGCTCCACGACGCGATCGTCAACAAGGTGCCTGTGGGCATCTTCACCGGCGAGGCGGTGGAGGGCAACGGCAGGAAGAACGGCAGGAAGAACGGGGGCAACGGTCTCGGCCCGGCGGCCCAGGTCGAGCCTGAACGCCTCGTCAAGATCCTGCGCAAGGCCGGCAAGAGCGGTGGGATCCCCGTGGGCCGGCCCACCGACTACGACGCCAAGATCGCGAAGTTCCTGTTCGCCGACGTTCCCACCGCGGCCAGCAACGCGACGATGCGCAGCCTGGTGAACTCGGGGGTGAACTCGAACGACCTGCGCGCGCTGGAGGACCTGGTGGATTACCTCTCACACACGCCCGAGTACGAGTGGCGGGGCGAGGAGCGTCCCGCCCACCTCCACGTGCACATGCCGCACGCCCTCTCGCACCACGACGACAAGTAAGCGGCCCCCAGCAGCAACCGTGCACTTACTTGGGCTATGGGCCGAGTAAGTGCACAGAAGTCGGCGGGATGGCGACTCGGCGCTAGGAGCGCTTGATGATGATCTGGTCGGGCTGGACGTCGACTTCGACTTCCTTGTGCCCGGCCCAGTGCTCGGCGTACACGGGGTTGTCCTGCACGGCGGGGTCGAGCCAGAGCCCGTAGCCGTCGGGCTCGCCGTGCTGAAGCGTTGCCTGGAGCGCGCCGCTGCCTGCGCGACCGCGACCGCGGCCTCCGCGCCGGCGGCGCCTGCGACGCGGCTGGGCCTCGTCGTCGTCGCCCGCTGCGCCTGAGTCCGAGTCGGCGGCCGGCTCGGAGTCGAAGTCCGAGTCCAAGTTCGCGTCGGCGCCGTCGTCGGGCTCCTCCTCCTCGTCGTCCTCGTCCTCGGGCTCGTCGTCCGGCTCGGGCTCGGCGTCCATGGCGGCCTCGATCTCGGCCTCGATCTCGTCGCGAAGGTCGACCTCGTCCGTGGAGGCCTCGGAGTTCAGCTCGTGGCGGCGGCGAAACTCCTGGAGCTCCGCCGTGCTGACGTCGAGCTGGTGGGCGATCCAGGCGTCCGTGCGTCCCTGCTGGACCCAGGCGCGGATCTGGTTGAGTTGTGAGCGCAGTGGCTTGGCCATGTCGGTCGCCCGGCGGGCGGTGGCGGATGCTAGACGATCGACTGGCCGCGCCTCCGGCCACCCGCGTGGCCGCCCGGGCGGCGCGGGGCCCGCTCGGATACCTGCCGCGTGGCGCCTGCCGAGCGGGTACGCTGATGCGGCTGGCACTGCTACGGGGTAGGGCTTCGTAGGGAATGCAGCTCGAACGGAGGCGAGATGCTCGTTCTCACTCGTAAGACCAATCAGAGCATCGTCATCGGCGATGACATCGAGGTGACGGTGCTTGCCGTTTCTCGAGACAAGATCCGCCTCGGAATTACCGCGCCTCGCGAGATCCCCGTGTACCGCAAGGAGATCTACCTCTCCATCAACGACGAGGACCCTGAGGACGCCGGGAGCGACACGCGCAGCAAGGTCGACTCCGCGCTCGGCGGCCTGGCGGCAGACAAGCGCAAGGGCGCAGGGCGCAGCTCGTAATCAGGCGCGGTCCGGGGCGGGCGCGTAGCCGCGCGGCGCGGCTAGCCCATGAAGTAGGCGAGCGTCTCGAACATCACCACGACGACGACGATGACCGTCGCGGCGAGGGCGAGGAAGAGCACGCCGAAGGCGACGTTGCCGCGCTGGTGGGCGCTGGTGATCTCCCGGGCGCGCGATCGCGCCGCGGCGCGCTGGCGGAGCTGGCGGCGACGCTGACGCTCGAGGGCGGCCTCCTGCTCGAAGGCGAGCTCGAAGTCATCAAGCGTTTGCCGCATTTTCATAGAGTCTGCCCCCGGTTGTGAGCGTTCGGTTTGTAGTGCGTGAGCGGCCACGAGTCGTTCGGGAAGCTACCAGACGGGCCGGGAGGCCTCAGCACTTGCCCCACAGGCCACGCCCGGCGCGGCCTGCCTGCCGCGAGAGCTGGGCGAAGAGCGCCTCGTGCGCGGTGTTCGGCGGAATCGTCAGCGGCCGTGCCAGGCCGCGACGGGCGAGGTCGGCGTTCAGGAAGTCGTTGCCGCGGTAGACGTAGGCGAGCAGGCGCCCGTAGACGTCCTGGCGCTCGCGATCGAAGACCAGGCGCACCGTCTGCCCGTCGGTCCTGCGGTGGTTGAAGGTGCTCGCCTGCGGGCCGTAGCACTGCACCGGCGTGTCCGGCTTGACCGTCTCAGGCGTGTCGACGCCGATGTAGCGCACGTACTCCGCCTGCCCATCGAGCCTCACGAGGATCGTGTCGCCGTCCACCGCGCGGATCACGGGCGCGGTGACCGTGCGCGGGCCATCAGGCCTGGCGACGTCCAGCGCCCCGCCCGACCCGCCGCAGCCCGCGAGCGCGGCCGTGGCGACCGCGAGCGCGGCCGTGGCGAACCAGACGGCGGCGAGGCTTCGAGCCTTCACGGTCGATACAAGCCGCCCGGGGCTCCCACGCGCCCCCGACGGAGGCCGGTTCTCGACGCGCTAGGGGATGCGCGAGACGTTGGCGAGCATGATCTCCTTGATCTGCTCGATGACCTCGAGGGCCTGCGACCACTCGCGCTGCCAGACGTTGCGGCCGTAGATGACGCCGGAGCCGCCCGCGCCCATGATGAAGCGGGTCTGCTCGAGGAGCTTCTCGTCCTCCACCTTCGAGCCGCCCGAGAGGACGACGAGCGAGCGCCCCGCGGATGCGACGACCTGCCGGATCGCTTCCTCCTGCGTGACCTCCATCTCGTTGTAGGGAGGCTGCGTGAGCTTGTCCTTCTCCGGGTCGATCTTCGGCATGTTCAGCTTGACAACGTCCGCGCCCATCTCCATGGCGAGCCGGGCGGCGTAGTCGATCGCGTAGAACGTGGTCTGGCCGCCCTTCTTGTCGAGCGCGCTGCCGCGCGGGTAGGCCCAGATGACGAGCGGCATGCCGTAGCGGTCGCAGTCCGTCCGCACCTGCCTGAGCTGGAGCAGGTCGGCGTCCTGCCGCGGCGAGCCGACGTAGAGCGTGTAGCCAACCGCGTCGGCGCCGAGGCGCACCGCGTCCTCGACCGAGGCGTTGAGCGGCGAGAAGGCGTCGTCGGAGGAGGGGATGTCGGTCTTCGCGTTGATCTTCAGGAGCAGCGGCACCTGGCCCGCGTAGTCCGGGTAGTACTTCTCGGCGAGGCCGATCTGGCAGGCGATGGCCGAGTAGCCGGCCTCCGCGGCAAGGCGGAACTGGTACTCGGGGTCCTTGGAGTCTGGGTTCGGGAAGAAGTCCCGGGGGCCGTGCTCGATGCCCTGGTCGATGGGCAGGAAGAGCAGCGTCCCGTGGCCGGGGCCGAACTCGAAGAGGAGGCGACGCAGGCGAGTGCGCTTCCCCGGCGAAAGAGTGGCGAGAAGGGACTTCTGCTCAGTGGCGGCTTTGATCTCCATTGTCCGGATAATAGGCGCCGTCCGAAGGCCCCGCTGATGGGAACCTGATGCTCGACCACGCGTTCAACGGCCCATCGTTCACCGTCGGGATCGAGGAGGAGCTGATGATCCTCGAGCCCGAGACGTTCGCCCTCGCTCAGGCGATCGAGCGGGTGCTCGAGGCGACCCCGGCCGAGATTGCCGAACAGGTCCATCCGGAGTTCCTCCAGTGCGTGCTGGAGATCGCCACGAAGCCGCACCCGAACGTCGGCTCGGCCATCGCCGAGCTGCGCGAGCTGCGGCGCTCCGTCACCGAGGTCGCGGAGCGCTGTGGCCTGCTGATCGCCGCCGCAGGAACGCACCCGTTCGCGCGCTGGGAGGACCAGCTGGTCGTCGAGCGCGAGCGCTACACCGAGCTCGCCGAGGAGCTCGGGTTCATCCTCCGGCAATTCGTCATCTTCGGCACCCACATCCACGTTGGCATCGAGGGCGCCGACCGCGCGATCTACGTGGCGGACGGCATCCGCCGCCACCTGCCGCTCCTGCTGGCGCTGTCGGTCAACTCCCCCTTCCATCGTGGCTACCCGACCGGGATGCAGTCCTCGCGCGTGCCGATCTTCCGCTCGCTGCCCCGCTCCGGCATCCCTCCGCACTTCGGCGACTGGGCCCAC
>JAWVFM010000005.1:0-2874 GCA_033856015.1 Solirubrobacterales bacterium | reverse complement strand
GCAGAGGACGATCGAGTCGGGGACGGCGAGCGCGGTCTCGACCGCGCCGACCAGGTCCCCGATTCCCCAGCCTCCCCCGGAGACGACGATCGCCGGGGCGTCGGCGGGCAGGTCGAAGGACCGCTTGGCCTCGGCGCGCGAGGCGGGCTCGAAGAACTCAGGGGCGGTTGGCGGCCGCGCCCAGCGGGCGCTTCCGGGCCCGGCGATTGCCTCGACCTCTTCGCTCGACTCGCGGTGGGTGACCGTGTGAAGGTCGATGCCGGGGTGCGCCCAGAAGCGAAGCCCGGCGAGGTCGGTGATGGCCGCCACCACCGGGACATCGAGACGGCGTCGCAGGCGCAGCTCGCCGAGCACCAGGGTCGTTCCCGGGTAGGTCGAGATGATGACGTCCGGGTCGTAGCGGCGGATCGCGCGCAGCAACCCGCGAGCGCCGAAGCGGTAGGTGAATCGCAGCGCGATCCAGCGCGTCGGCGCGACGCGGTTGATCAGGAAGTACTGGACCGCAAATAGGGCCGGGAACCAGTTGAACGCGAACCACGAGCCGTCGCGGACGATGGCCGTGACAACGCGCCCCATCGCTCGCAGCCCGTCGACCACCTCCACCTCGCTGCCGGGATGGTCGGCCGTGAGGTCCCTCGCCAGGGCACGCGCCGGCAGATCGTGGCCCTCCCCGATGTCGGCTGTGAGGACGAGGACCTTGCGGCGCTCGGGCCGGGCGCGGCGCCACGCGAGGTAGGAGCGAAAGCCCTCCGCGAAGCGCGTTCCGGCGCTCCAGCCGAGCTCGCGCTGCGCCCGCTCGCTGGAGACCTCCTTGCTGCCGAAGTCGCCGGTTCGCCCGGGGGTGTGGACGATGCCGGAGTCGGCGACGTGGTCGCGGACGGCCTCGGCGATCTGCAGGATCGTGGTGTCCTCCTCGCCGGTGAGGTTGTAGACGCGGTTCGCGGCCTCGGGACGAAGGCCTGAGACGACGCCGTCGGCCAGGTCCTCGACGTATACGAAGCGCCGCGACTGGCTGCCGTCGCCGGCGACGGTCAGGCGCTCGCCCGCCTCCGCCTTCGCGCAGAAGGCCGCCAGGACGGTGGCGTCGCGGGCCCGCGGGCCGTAGGGAATGCCGAAGCGGAGGATCGTGTACTCGACCTCGTAGAGCTCGGCGTAGGACTTGCAGTAATGCTCGCCCGCCAGCTTCGTCGCCGTGTACAGATGACTCGGCGGCTCGACACGCGTGTCCTCGTCCACGCTGCGTTCCGGGCAGTCCGAGTAGGCCCAGATGGTGGAGCCGTAGACCACCCGCTTGACGCCCGCCTGGCGGGCGGCCTCGAGCACCTTCAGCGTGCCCTCGGAGTTCACCTCCTGGGCCTTGGCGGGGTCGGCCACCACGTGGTTGACGTCGGCGACCGCGGCGAGGTGGACGATCGCGTCGCACGACTCGGCGGCGTCGAGCAGGGCGTCGAGGTCCGTGATGTCCCCGGCGCGGAAGTCGACCTCCTCCGGGCTCCGGTACGGCGACGGCGCGAGGTCGAAGAGGCGCACCTGGTGTCCGGCGGCAAGGAGCTTGTCGACGACGTGCGAGCCGATGAAGCCCGAGCCGCCGGTGACCATGACCCTCATGAGCTCGCCTTCAGCCCAGCCCACGCGGAGCCGTCCGGCGGCAGCTCGGGACCGTGGTAGTAGAGCGGCACGCAGCTGTGGTTCTGCGCGACCCAGTCGGTGTTCGGCAGGTCGATCGCCTCGCCCATGATCCGGTGGCACGGCTCCTCGTAGACGCGCCCGGTGGAACGCGCGATGGCCTCGAAGACGACGTACTTGTAGAAGCCCGACGTCATTCCGTCGGGCAGCTCGACGCGTCCAGGGAACATCGGGTCGAGGATGCCTTGAGCCACTTCGTTCTTCCAGCCGACGATCTCGTCGAGGCGCTCGATCTGGACCAGGCCGAGCGCCGCCGTGAACTCGCTCATGCGCAGTCCAAGGCCCTCGACCTCGTGCGTCGGCTTGCCGTAGTTGCGGAAGTCACGTGCGAACTGGACCAGATCGTCGTTGTCGGACACGAGGATGCCGCCTTCGCCGGTCGAGATCGTTTTCGTCGCGTAAAGCGAGTAGACGCCCGCCTCTCCGAAGGAGCCCGGGCGGCGGCCGTTCCACTGCGCGCCGTGAGCGTGGGCGCAGTCCTCGAGCAGGAAGATGCCGTGCTCCCTGCAGTAGGCGGCGATCCTCTCCACGTCGAAGGCGATGTGCCCGCCGATGTGCACCAGCCAGGCCGCGCGCGGCCGGTGCTTCTCGGCCTTGCGCTCGAAGTCATCGAAGGACATGCACAGGTCGTCGCGGTTGCAGTCGACGAACGCCGGCTTGCCGCCCGCCTTCAGGATCGATAGCGGGGTGGCCATGAAGGTGTTGGACGGGCAGAGCACGGTTTCGCCGCGGACCCCGCAGAACTCGAGCGCCGCCAGCGCGCCGCCGCTCCAGCTCGACGTGGCGCAGGCGCTCATGCCGTCATGCTCGGCCCAGGCACCCTCGAGCTGGGCGGTCAGGTCCGCCTCGGTCCAGCGGCCGGAGTCGAGCACGCCATCCCAGAGCTCGTGCAGGCGCGCGCGATCGCGCTGGTCGAAGCCGATCGCGAATGTCGTCGCATCAGCGGCATGGTTCGCGGTCGTAGGCATCAGGAAAAAGGAGGAGCTGGCCGGCGCACCATCACCGGGTGGCGGCAGGGCGCGGGAAGGCTAGCAGCGGCTGGGACAGCGCGGCGATCTCCGCTTCCCCTCCGCCGGCCGCCGCGGGGCCGCTGGATCACATCTTGAAGCAAGCCTCTAAGGGCGGTTCTCATCGAGGCTACGCGCCGCACGCACGAGCTCGCCGTGGCCGTCGACCAGGGCGGGCCGG
>JAWVFM010000004.1:0-3245 GCA_033856015.1 Solirubrobacterales bacterium | reverse complement strand
TCGTGGCGGTAGATCAGCCCGGCGCCCACCAGGGCGGCGATGCCAAGGATTCCGAGGATCCCGCTGGGGACGTGCGCCTCGGCCACGAACAGCGCCAGCGCCACCACCACCAGCAGCACGATCGTCGCGGTCACAGGTACATCATGACCCCAACGCGTAGCGCCTGACGTCGGCTTCGAGTTCGGATTCGTCAGCGTAAGGGCCCTGTTTGAGATAGACGAGCTTGCCGCCGGCGTCATAGAAGGCGGTGTCAGGGAGCCCGATCTTGGCGCCGATCGAGTTGGCGATGTCCTCGTCGGGGTCGGCGTAGCTCGGATAGGGCACGGGTTCCTCGGCGAGGAAGGTGGAGGCGGCGTCGTCGGAGTCCTTCGAGTTGATGCCGACGAAGGCGACCCGTTTGCCGTAGCGCGCGGAGAGCTTCTGCAGGACCGGGAACTCGAAACGGCACGGGCCGCACCAGGAGGCCCAGACGTTGGCGACGATGGGATAGCCCCTGAGCGAGGCGATCCGCTTTTCGTAGGCGGACTTCCCACCCGAGAGCAGCTTCCCCGCCTGCGAGTGGAGCGCCGCGAGCGGCGGCGGCGAGCCGGCCAGGGCCCTGGCGTAGTCGGGGTGGCCGTTGCCGCCGCCCCCCCCGCCGGAGGAACCGCAGCCCGCCCAGGCCAGGGACAGGGCCAGGACCAGCGCCAGCGGCGCCGTGAAAGGTGGTATTCGCCTCGTCATCCGCTCCGTGATTACAATACGTACGTTCGGTCCGTGAGTTCGCGGATCGCAGAGATCCTCGGGGGGACGGTAAGGCCGGACCTCCGCAGCCTCGTTCACTTGCCCCAGCCGTTTCTCTCGTTCTCGGTGGGGCGGACCCAGAAGCCATCTATGGCCAAGACCAGCGACGTTGCCGCGAGCGCGGCAGTTCCTTCAGGCGCCGACATCGAGCGTGCGTCGGACTTCGCCCGTGAGCCCTTCCTGCTCGACGGCGAGGGGCCCGAGGCGCTGGCGCCGGGGACCGCCCGCCGCCGCGCCCTCGACGCGGCCCTGGAGGAGATAGACGCCGGGCGGGAGTACCCGTCGATCGAGTGGCGCCGCGATTACTCGATGCTGCTGGGGCTGGAGCGCTTCCTCGCCGACGAACCGCCGAAGCTGCTCGACGGTGCCGAGCTCTCGCCCCATCAGGTGGACGCCCTCTCCGGGACGCTGGCCGAGCTGATGGCCCAGCACCAGCTCTACGAGGCCGAGCGCAGCGCCAACGGCGGTTCTGACGGCGCCGTCGCGCCCGTGGCCGCCGATTCCCCTCCCGCGGCCGAGCTCGACGGGGACGAGGAGCTCGACGAGGACGAGGAGCTGGACCCCGACGAGGAGCCGCAGGACTGGGAGGAAAAGCCCTCCGAGGAGGACGAGGAGGTGGTCGAGGAGGCGCCTGAGGACCCCGGCGCCGCGCGCCGCTTCTGGTTCGAGCATGCGACCGGGGCCGGCAAGACGGTCGCCGCCGTCGGCTTCATCGAGGCGACGCGGACCGGCGGCGTGCTGATCCTGACCCACCGCCGCAACCTCGTCGACCAGTTCATCGGCGAGATCTCCGATCGCGGTTACAAGGAGCGGCTGCGGCCGCCGCTGATGGACGGCCGCGACGACCCCGATGGCCCGGTCACGGTCGAGACCTACCAATGGTTCGTCCGCAACTACAAGCGGATCTCCGACGCCTACTCGATCGTCATCTGCGACGAGGCGCACACCGCCCTCGGCGAGAAAACCAGCGCCTGCATCCGCGCCTGGGACGGTCCCGTCTTCATCGGCATGACCGCAACCGGGGCGCTGATCGCCCGCCACGTCGCCGACCTCTTCCCGACTCAGACCTCGCGCTTCGACCTCGCCCAGGCCGCCCGCCGCGGCGTGATCTCGCCGCTGCGCTGCCTGCGGATCCCGCCCGGGCCGGGGGTGCGGACGATCGCCAAGGTGCCGCTGCGAAAAGGCGAGGTCGACCAGGACTTCGACCAGGAGGAGCTGGCCAAGCTGCTCGACCAGGCGCCGTTCAACGTCGCCATCGCCGACCTCTACCGGTCGCGCTTCCGCCGCATCCCCGGCGTCGTCTACACGGCCGGCGTCCGCCACGCGAAGAACGTCGCCAAGGCCTTCCAGGAGGCGGGCATCAATGCCCGGGCCGTCTCCGGCGAGACCCCGAAGCGCGAGCTGGCCGAGATCCTTGCCGCCTTCGAGCGCGGCGAGGTCGACGTGCTGTGCAACGCGATGCTCCTGGCCGAGGGCTGGAATTCCCCGCGCGCGACGATCTGCATGCACCTGGCTCCCACCGCGTCCCGGCGCGTCTACCAGCAGCGGGTCGGCCGCGTGACGCGGCGGAACCCGGGCAAGGAGTCGGGCCTGGTCATCGACTTCGTCCACCCGGCGACCACCCACGACGAGGCGATCGTGACCCTCCACAGCCTGCTCGACCGCGACGTCTACCGCGGGGGTGCGATCGTCGTCGGCCCGGTTCGGCGCGGGCGCGGGCGCCGCGTTCGCGTCGAGCGCCGGGTCGTTCCCGTCTCCGACGACCCCGAGCGCCGTCTCGCGGTGCTGGAGCGCGAGCTCTGGCGAATCGCCGTCGAGAACTTGAACTACACGGAGCAACACGCCTGGGCCGCCCTCGCCGGCGCCCGCGTTACCCCCAACAACTGGCGCCGCGCCAAGGCGATGATCCAGCACGACGAGGCCAACGAGCTGCGCCAGCGCTTCCTGCTCACCTGCGTGCAGCGCAACCGCAACCACCAGCTGCGGCTGAAGGCCCTCGCCGAGATCGCGGCATTGCGGGAGGCCGAACCCTTCGACGACTCGGTTGACGTCGTCGCCACCTGGTCGCGCGAGGAGCGCCGCTCAGGCGCCAAGGTGCTGCTGCAGGCGCTCGCCGAGCGGCGGATAGGCCGCCGCGACCAGGCTCAGGCCTGGGTCTGGCGTCTCGCGGCGATCACCCGCGAGCTCCACGAGCAGTACGCCGTTCAGCGCTGGCCCGAGACGAAGCGCCTGCTCGGGCTGTTCGTCAACTCGTCCGGCCGCGCTCACGGCCGCAACGCCCGGCGCCTCGTCACCGCGGCCCGCCAGCAGGACCGCAGGTTGGCCATCGCGCTGCTGGCCGCCGCCGTCGCCCACACGCCAGAGGCCGAAGAGGTGCTTCGAGGCGCCCGAATGCGGATGGCCAGGAAGCCCTCTGCCGTCGCACGCGAGCTGCTGCGCAACTTCCCCAAGCCCGGAACGAA
>JAWVFM010000003.1:0-3555 GCA_033856015.1 Solirubrobacterales bacterium | reverse complement strand
GTCTGCGGTGCGACCAACGTCGATGGCGGGCAGACCGTCGCGGTCGCGCTGCCGGGCGCGGTGCTGCCCGGCGGCCAGCAGCTCGGCAAGGCGAAGCTTCGAGGCGTCGAGTCCGACGGCATGATCCTCTCCGAGCGCGAGCTCGAGCTCGGCGAGGATCACGAGGGCATCATGGTCCTGAGCGAGACCGCGCCCGCGGGCACCCCGCTGGCGGAGGTCTTCCCGGTCACCGATCAGGTCATCGAGCTCGACCTGAACCCGAACCGCGTCGACTGCCTCGGCGTGTACGGCGTGGCCCGCGAGGTGCACGCGATCACCGGTGCGCCACTAGCCGCGCCGCCCTGGGACGTGGACGCCGAGCCGAGCAGCTCGGGATCCGTGAGCGACGTGGCATCCGTGAGGGTGGAGGTCCCTGAGCTCTGCCCCCGCTTCACGGCCCGCGGGTTCGAGGCCGTGACGCTTGGCCCCTCACCCCTGTGGCTACGCGCCCGGCTGCGCGCCGTGGGGCAGCGCTCGATCTCCAACGCCGTCGACATCACCAACTACGTGATGCTGATGACCGCCCAGCCTCTGCACGCCTTCGACCTGGACCGCGTCCCCGGCGGCGAGATCGTCGTCCGCACCGCACGCGACGGGGAAAAGATGCCCACCCTCGACGGCGTCGAGCGCACCTTCGACGCCGAATCCGTGCTGGTCTGCGACCGCGACGGGCCGACGAGCATCGCCGGGATCATGGGCGGCCAGGTCTCCGAGGTCGCGGAGACGACGACGCGCGTGCTTCTCGAGGTCGCGACGTGGAACGGCGTCAACATCCTGCGGACGTCCTCGCTCCTCGGACTGCGGACCGACGCCTCCATGCGGTTCGAGAAGCAGCTCCACCCTGAGCTCGCGATGCGCGCCCAGGCCGTCGCGTCGAAGCTCTTCGTCGAGCTCTGCGGCGCACGGATGCTCTCGGGGACCATCGACGAGCTGGCCGAGATGCCCGCCCCGCACGTCATCTCATTGCGAGGAGCTCGTCTCGACTCGCTGCTCGGGACCCACGTCGAGCTGAGCGAGGCGACCGATCACCTCGCCGGGCTCGAGTTCGGCGTCGAGCCGGACGGGACGAACGCGCTCTCGGTGACGGTCCCGGTCGACCGTCACTACGACGTTACGCGCGAGGCTGATGTGATCGAGGAGGTTGGGCGCCTCCACGGGCTCGACCAGCTTCCGCGCACGCTTCCGGCTCACGGCGAGCGCACCGGCGCCCTCACGCGGGAGCAGTCGCTCCGTCGTCGCGCGGAGGACGCCATGGTGGGGCTCGGCTTCGACGAGATCGTCGCGTGGCACTTCGTGGCCCCGGATCTGCCGAAGCGACTCGGAATCGATCCGGCGATGGTGTCGACCGGCAACCCGATCTCCACGGACTACACGGCGATGCGCACCACGTTGCTCGGCGGGCTTCTCGACGCCGCCCGCCACAACCTGGCCCGCGACGCCGAACGCGTGGCCCTCTTCGAGTCCGGCCGCGCCCATCTTCCCGAGGCCCCGCCGGCCGCGGGGCCGATCAGCGCCGGTGTCTTCGCCGGGCGGATGCCGGCCCCCGCCCGGGAGGTGCACCGGCTCGGCGCCCTCGTCGCCGGGCCACTGGCGCCGCGCTCGTGGCGAGAGGAGCCTGAACCGGCGGGCTTCTACGACGCGAAGGGAGTGCTCGAGACGCTCTGCGAGGCGCTCGGGGTGGAGGTCGCGTTGACCCCGTCGCCGCAGCCCTTCCTGCACCCGGGCCGCGCGGCCCGGGTCGCGATCGCGGGCGTGGACGCGGGCTGGGTGGGGGAGCTTCACCCGCGCGTTGCAGCGGCATGGGACCTGCCGTCGGGCGTCGGCTTCGAGGTGGACGTCGCGCCGCTTCTCGAGGCCTCCACCGCAGGGCGGGAGGCCTACGAGGACGTGACCACCTTCCCGGCGCTCTACCAGGACCTGGCGGTCGTGGTCGACGAAGGCCTTCCCGCCGCCGGGGTGAGCGAGGCCGTCACCGTCGCGGGCGGCGCGCTCCTGCGTTCCGCGAGGGTGTTCGACCTGTACCGCGGCGAGCAGGTGGGGGAGGGGCGCAAGAGCCTGGCTCTCCAGCTGGAGTTCCGCGCGCCCGATCACACGCTCACCGATGACGAGGTGGCACCGGTTCGCGAAGCGATCAAGGCGGCTCTCGGCGCCCTCGGGGGCTCGCTCCGTGAATGAGCTCGCAAAGACTTTCATGGTCGAACAGCCCCTCGACGGCGAGCCGCGAGCGCGCGTGCTGGTGGCGGGAGCGTCAGGGCTGTCAGGGGGGCTGGCGGCCCGCCTCGTCTGGCGCCATCCGCACCTCGAGCTCCTGGCGGTCAGCTCTCGGAGCGAGGCGGGGAAGCGGCTCGACGAGGTCCATCCCCGCCACCACGTGCCATTGGTCCTGGAGGAGCTCGACCTCGCGCGTCTCGAGGACCTGGACGCTGCGATCGTCGCCTACCCGCATGGCGCCGCCGCGCCGCTCGTGGCCGAGCTCCGGGGCCTGGGCGCGCAGGTGGTCGACCTCTCCGCGGACTTCCGCCTGCGCGACCTGCCGAGCTACGAGCGCTGGTACGGGCCGCACGGCGAGCCGGACCTGCTCGAGGGCGTGGTCTACGGGCTGACCGAGCTTCATCGTGAGGAGGTGCACTCCGCCGAGCTGGTCGCCAACCCGGGTTGCTACCCGACCGCGGCGGTGCTCGCGCTCGCGCCGCTGGCGGAGGCCGGGCTGCTCGGCGACGTGGTGATCAGCGCCGCCTCCGGGGTGTCCGGCGCGGGCCGCGGGTCATTCGACTTCGTCGACGTTGCCGAGGACTTCTCGCCCTACGCGGTCGGCGGCCATCGCCACTTCCCGGAGATCGTCCAGGAGCTCGGAGCGCTCGGCAGGGTCGGTCACGTGAGCTTCACGCCGCACCTCCTGCCGATCGATCAGGGGCTGCTCGCCAGTTGCTTCGTCACGCCCACGCGGCAGGTGGAGGCCGGCGATCTCCAGGCGCTCTACCGGGACCGCTACGCGGGCGACGCGTTCGTCGAGGTCGTGGACTCGCCGCCGGGCGTGCGCGATGTGCGTGAGACCAACGTCTGCCGCGTCCACGCGGCGCTTTCACCAGACGGGGACAGGGTGCTGGCCTTCGCCGCCATCGACAACCTCTGGAAGGGCGCGGCAGGTCAGGCGGTCCAGAACCTGAACCTGATGCTCGGGCTGGCGGAGAGCGAGGGCCTGCGGTGAGCGTCTCCGCCCCGACCTTCTTCCGTTCGCGCTGGGTCGAGAGACCCGCCGGCGTCGAGGAGCTTCACCCCTCGATCCTGGCGCCGAGATTTCGTGCGGCCGGAGTCCATTGCGGGCTGAAGCAGGACGGCGGGACCGACGTCGGGATCGTGGTCTGCGACGCCCACGAGGTCTCATCGGCGGTCATGCTCACCGCCAACGCCGCGCCCGCCGCGCCCGTCGTGGTATGTCGCCAGGATTGCGACCTTCGCGGGGTTCGTGCGTGCGTCGTCAACTCCGGAAATGCGAACGCGGCCACTGGCGAGCAG
>JAWVFM010000002.1:0-6771 GCA_033856015.1 Solirubrobacterales bacterium | reverse complement strand
ACCAGGACCACCCGCGAGCTGATCTGGGAGGGCGCGAACATGGGGTTCTTCCTGAAGTGGGGCAACTGGGCGGTCGCGAAGCTTGTCGAGATCCTCTTCAACACGAGCCACCTGAGCGACATCGGCTGCACCTACCGGCTGTTCGACCGGCGGCTCGCCGACCACCTGGTGGCGAACATGCGCGTGGGCGGCAGCCACGCCGGGCCCGAGATGCTGATGCTGACAATCGTCTCTGGCGCCCGCTTCGTCGAGATCCCCGTGAACTATCTGCCTCGGGTCGGGACGTCGTCCGTGACCGGGCATCCGCTCAAGGCCGCTCTGCTCGGCCTGCGGATGATCGCCATGATCCTCAGCTTCCGGACGAAGGCGACTCGGCGAGTGCCGCGGCCCGATGCGTTTGCGGACCCGGTTCGGGACTGACGCCCGTCAGGCCGGCGTCCGGATCACCAGGACGGCAAGCGGAGCGATCGCCGGAAAGGACTCGCGCTGCACGATGCGGAAGCCGGCTGGAAGCCTCGTCAGAAGCTCATCCGACAGCCCGGCGAACGCCGGGTGGAGGACGCTTGCCTCGGTGGGCGCCGTCCCCGCCACGAGCAGGAAGATCGTGTGGCCGCGGCCCACGGCAAAGATCCGCGAGATCTGTCGCCGGACATCGGGGATCGGATCGCCCGGCAGGAACGGCCGGGGAACCGTGGGCAGGCCCAGGCGGAACTCGGGGTGGCCCCTGGGCAGGTAGACGTCGAGCCCGGTCAGGGGGACCGGCGTGAACGGAGCACCGTCGACAACGACGTCCCCCGGCTTGGCCCGGTCCGCGATGAACCGCGCCGCGGCCGGGTAGTCGCTGCGCGAGGCACGCGGCTCCGTGCTCCTCGCAGCGCCGATCGCATAGCCGGCAACGACGAGGGCCGTGCATGCGACGGCGGCCGGCATTGGCGTCGCCGCCAGCAGCGCGCCGAGCGAGAGCGCGAGCCCGGGCCAGGCGGAGTTGATGTTGCGAGCGCCCAGGAGGTCGGTGCCGAAGGCGCTGATGACCGCCTCGCCCAGCGGCGTCGCGAGCGCGAGCATGACCACCAGGACGACCCGGTCCGGCGGGCGCTTCCACGTGGGGGCTCCTCGCCGCGGTCGCACGACGAGGATGAAGCCCGCCGCCGCGATCGCACCGGCCGCGATCAGCGCTGCGGCGAGGTAGCCCGGAACGACGTGAAGGCTGACGTACGGAAAGCCCACCGACCAGTTCTCGAGGGAGAGGCGGACGTTCGTGAACGTGAACGGCTGAAGCGCCGAGAGGATGGCCGTCGTGGGCGAGTTGTTGTCGGCCACGAAGCCCGGCAGCCATGGCACGAAAAGGAGGAACGCAGCCGCGTTCGCGGCGATGATCTGCCGCCGATGCCGCGGGCAGGCCCAGAGCCCCCAGATCGCCGCCGCGGCGAGCGCGAAGCCGGACGTGTAGTGGGTGTACATCGCGGCCGCGGATGCGAGCGCATAGGCGGCCCACCAGCCACGGGAACCGGTGTCGATCGCGTTCAGAAGCGCGAGGACCGCGCAGATCACGAGGGCGATCATCAGCGCATAGGCACGCGCCTCCGTCCCGTAGTAGATGAGGAAGGGAGCGATCGCCATGATCGCGGCGGCGAGCACGCCCGCTCCCCGTCCGACGGTCCGGACGCCCAGCGCGTAGATGAGGGGGATCGAAGCCGTGCCGGCCACCAGGGAGGGCAGCCGCAGAAGGTCCGGGTTGGACCCGAGCTTGCTGGACGCCCAGGCGAGCACGAAGTACAGCGGCGGCGTGATCTCGTCGTTGCCCCGAATCGCATGAAGGACGTGCCCGAGGGAGTGGCCCGAGACTATCCAGGCGGTCGACAGCTCGTCGCCGAAGAGGCCCTGGCCGAGGTTCACCACGCGCAGGACGAACCCGAGCGCGGTCAGCGCCAGGATCACCGCGCCCACCGACCAGGCCGGCCAGGGCCCGACTCGATCGCCCGTTGGACGCGAGTAACCGGGAGACGGGGACAGGGCGGCCAACGGCCTCAGCCTACAATCGCCGCCGCCCGTGCCAAGTTCCGAGCCAAGCACAGGAGCCCGGGTCGCCGAGCGCCCCGAGGGGACCAAGATCATCGTCGTGATGCCGGCCCGCCAGGCCGCCCTCACGCTCGAGCGAACCGTGTCGGGCATCCCGCGGGACTGGGTCGACGAGATCATCCTGGTGGACGACTCCTCGACCGACGCCACGGTCGAGCTCGCACGAACGCTCCCCATCGAGCTGATCTGGCACCCGCACCGGGTGGGCTACGGAGGAAACCAGAAGACCTGTTACCTCGAGGCCCTTCAGCGCGGCGCCGACGTCGTGGTGATGCTCCACCCCGACGGCCAGTACGAGCCGGAGCTGATCCCGAACCTCGTCACGCCCATCACGAACGGCGAGGCGGACCTCGTCCTCGGCTCGCGCTTCGCCGAGCCGGGGCAGGCCCTTCGCGACGGCATGCCCAGGTGGAAGTACGTCGCCAACCGCGCTCTGACGGGCATCGAAAACGCAGCGATGGGAACGAGGCTCTCCGAGCTTCACACCGGATATCGCGCCTACTCGAAGCGACTTCTGCTCACCGTGCCGTTCCTTCGCAACTCGCCCGACTTCGTCTTCGACACGGAGCTGCTCTTCCAGGCGACGCATTTCGGGCTCCCGATCGCGGAGGTCCCCGCGCACTGCCGCTACTTCAACGACGCGTCCTCGGTCGGATTCCGGGCCGCCTCCGTCTACGGGCTCAAGAGCCTCGTGACCGCCTTCCGGTTCAAGCTGCACCGCGCCGGCATCCTTCGCTGCGACAAGTTCGAGCCATGAGCGCGGTGACCGGCGAACGCGTGTCGACCCCGCTCGGGGCCTTCAACCCGGCCTGGCAACGCCACTCTGCCTCCTACCTCCTCGCCGAGCCGTGGCTTGGCCCGGGCAGGGTCCTGGACGTCGGCTGCGGCGTGGGACACAGCTTCCATCTGCTCGCCCCGCGGGAAACGGTCGGTGTGGACGTCGAGCCCGACGCGCTCGCCGGACAGGAACGCGAGACCGTGGTGGCAGACATGCGATCCCTGCCCTTCGGCGATCGGTCCTTCGCCACGGTCGTCGCGATCCACTCCATCGAGCACGTACCCGATCCGGATCGCGCCCTGGCCGAGGCTGCGCGCGTCCTCGAGCCCGGCGGCATTGCGGTCTACGCCACGCCAAACCGACTGGTGTTCGGTCGCCCGGACGAGATCATCGACCCCTACCACCACTTCGAGGTCGACCCGGACCAGCTGCGAGCGCTGTGCCGGCGTCATTTCGCCGAGGTAGAGCTGCGGGGCCTCTTCGCGTCGGAGAGCTACATGGAGCTTTTCCACGAGGAGCGCGCGAAGCTGGACCGCCTGCTGAGGCTCGACCCCGCCCGCCTGCGCCGCTTCGTCCCGGTTAGCGCGCGCCGCCGCCTGTACGACTGGCTCCTGCGGCGAAACCGGCCGCTTGCCGATCCACGCGCCGAGGCGATCGGGGTCGAGGACTTCGAGCTTCGCGACGACCGGCTGGCCGAGGCGATCGACCTGTTCGCCTTCTGCCGCGGGCCGATCCGAGCCGATGCTCAGCCGGGCTGACGCTTCCGAGCCAGCTCCAGCACGACGAAGCCCGACGGCCCGCGGTCCAGCACGCGGAGCCTGAAGCGTGCCGCCAGGTCCTGGAGCGCCTGCTCCTGCTCCAAGGTGAGCACGTCGCCGACGTCCACCGGGTTGGAACGCAGGTCACGGCCGGGGTCGGCGCGGAGCGATGCGAGGACTCCCAGGGCGGTCACCTGGGTGAGTACACGCTGGCCTGTACGCAGGCGGTCGACGGCGGCCGCGATTTCGGACGCGCTCGGCAAGCTCGCGAAGCTGTCCTCGAGTGGATCGGAGAAGGGAAGCGCGTTGGCGCGGCCGCTGCGGAGGAGGACCTCGACTCCCGGGGTGCTGGAAAGGAGGACCGGCGTCGTCGATTCGCCTGGGGCGTAGCGATCGAGCAGCGTGACCCCGGCCGGGGATGCGGGATCAAGAGGCGGCGGGTGCCAGAGGCGGTGGAACGCGGTGCCGATCGACTCGCCCCCGGGAACCACGTGCCCGGCCAGCGACGACGAGAAGCGCGGCGAGAGCGACGACCAGGCGACCGACACGGTCAGCACCGCAACCGCCAGCACCGCCGCGAGTCCTGCCGCCCGGCTGCTGCGGGAGCCCGCGAGCCCACCGTTCAGCACCAGGTCGAGCCAGATGGCTCCCGACAGCAGGAGCGGCAGCGACACGTATGGAAGGACGAGGTCCTGAGAGCGGTCCACGAAGTAGCTGAAGAGCACGAGCCCGAACGCGGCAAGTCCGGCCAGCGCGGTGAGCTCCGCGGGACGGCGCCTCGCGACATCCGCCCTCAAGCGCACGAGGAGGACGACCGCCGCGACATTGAGCGCATACGCGAAACCCACCAGGAGCCCCGGCGACCAGCGAGAGAAGTCGAACGTGAAATGGGAGAGGGGCCCCACCAGAAAGGCGTGCAGAAAGGTGAAGTAGAGCCCGTAATCCGGCAGGTCCCCTGCCGCGAGGACCGTCGCCAGGACGAACACGAGCTGCGCGCCCGCAATCGCGGCGAATGCCGCCAGGGCCCTCCTGGCCGCCCAGCGAAGGCCGCGCCCGTCGGGGCCCCAGACTCCGACCGCGAGCAGCCCGGCGAACGTGAGGACCGTGTATCCGAACGCCTCGAACATCCAGACGGAGGACAGGGCGATGACCGCGAGCTGCCCACCCCATGCCAGACGGATCACCCGTGCGCGGGCCTCCCAGGTCGCCGCCGCGACGAGGACGAGCGGGAGCCCGAACCGGATCGGGCCGTGCTGCGGAATGGTCCCCACCGGGAAGAGGAGGTTGTAGGTGAGCACCAGCACCGCGAGGGCGATGGCGGCGACGGCGAGCTTTCGGGCGACGCCGGCCAGCCGCAGCAGCCCGTAGCCGGTTGCGAAGAAGAGCCCGAAGAGGACTCCGTCGAGGAACGACAGCGTCCCGTAGCCGATCGGCGCGAGCTTGAACCACCCGGCGAGCAGGTACACCGACCCGATGCCGTACTGGGAGGCGTTGTCGACCAGGAGCGCGTGCCCGGAGAGCACCCGGGACGCCGGCCCGAGCCAGAGGTTCTGGTGAAAGGTCGTGATGCCCGAGTTGCCGAAGACGTCGAGCTGGGGAACCGCAATGAGAACGGCGATCACGACCAGGACGTCGACCGCGACGCCCCGCCTGCCGGCAAGTCGCGACGGGTTCGACGGCCTGCGCAGATAGATCCAGACGATCGCCGCAGCCACGATGGCCGCCGCCACCAGCGGCAGGATCGCGAGCGAGCCGAGCGTCGTGAAGACCAGGAGGTCACCGGCAAGCAGAGCCGCTGTGAGCCCGGCCGCGACTCCGGCGACCGGGGAACGCCCGAGCACCGGGCCGAGCCGCGGCTCTCGCGCCGCGAGGACGAGCGTGCAGGTCAGGCCGGCGGCGAGAACGACGAAGAACGCCAGCGCCTCGCCCACTCCGCCGCCGCCCGGAAGCACGCGAAGGGCCAGGACGCCGGCGGCCGGGAGGGCGACGATGAGCCAGCCCAGCGCGGGCAGCGCCGCGGCATTCGGCCCCCGCCGCATCATCCTCTCGGCGCGCAGGCCGCCAATCAGGCTCGCGGGCAGCACGAGCACGATCGAGAGCAGGAAGATCGCCGTCTCCGCCTTCTGGTTCTCCGTCGAGAAGGGTGGCGGCAGCAGGACCGGTTTGACCGCGAGCTCGACGACCGACAGGACGAGGCCAAAGCCGACGAGCGCGAGGGCGACGACGATCAGAAGGGCTGGGAGCAGCGCTCCTGCGCGAGCCTCCTCGGCGTGTGCGACGTTCGCTGCGTCAGCGATTTCCCGGCTGCCGCCGGTGTCCGTCGTCGCCATCAGCCTGCCCTGGAGGATATGCGTACGTCGTGGCCTACGATCCGATCTCGATGAGCCCGGGAGACCCACGGGTGGCCGATCCCGGCAAGGAGGAGCGGCGCGAGCTCGGGGTCCCGATCGTGCCTGCGTTCGATGGCTACCGGGCGTTCGCGATTCTCGGCGTCGTCATGATCCACGTCCTGCTGAGCTCGGGGGTCTCGGCGCGAGCCGGAGGCTCGGCGCTCGGGCAGCTCATCTGGGGGACGTTCGGTCAGGCGGTCGACATCCTGTTCATCGTCAGCGGCTTCGTCGTGTTCCTGCCCACCGTGGCGCGGCGCAGCTTCGGGCCCGTCGAGGCCTACGCGGTGCGGAGGATCGCTCGCATCGTCCCGGCCTACTGGCTTGCACTCGCGTTGCTCCTCATCGTCATGGTCGCGTTCACGCCCCCGGGGCTTCCCTACCCGAGCGCGTCCACGGTCGGCATCCACGCCACTTTCCTGCAAACCCCGGCCTATCTCGTCCAGTCGTTCACGGGGGGGGTGGACGGGCTCGGCTTCGGCGTCGACAACCCGGTCTGGACCCTCTCGGTCGAAATGGCGTTCTACCTGGTCCTCCCCCTGATCGCGATGCGGTACCTGCGTCGCCCGCTCATCGGGCTCGCCGTCTGCGCCGCGGTGGCGATCGGCTGGCGGGAGCTCTTCCAGCACTTTGACTCGGTCGCCGGGCTCTTCGGAGGCCACCCCGAGCCGATCAAGCTGATCGACTACCGGTTCGCCTCCGTCGACCAGTTCCCCTTCTGGATCTTCTCGTTCGGATTGGGGATGACCGGAGCCTGGGCCTTCGTGGG
>JAWVFM010000001.1:0-2661 GCA_033856015.1 Solirubrobacterales bacterium | reverse complement strand
CGATCGTGCGCCGGCTGGACCGGTCGGGCGAGGGCGAGTACAGGTTGAACGGCGCCCGCTGCCGCCTCGTTGACGTCGTCGAGGTGCTCTCCGACGCCAACCTCGGCAGGGAGATGCACTCCGTCATCAGCCAGGGCAGGGTGGAGGAGATCGTCAACTCCCGCCCGCGTGACCGCCGCGCCCTGGTGGAGGAAGCGGCCGGCCTCGGCAAGCACCGCAAGCGCCGCCGGCGGGCGCAGCTGAAGCTCGAGCGCACGCAGGACAACCTGGACCGGGCGCTGGACGTGGAGCGCGAGGCGCGCTCGCGCCTGCGCCCGCTCAAGCGCCAGGCGCAGGCGGCGGACATCCACTCCCGCCTCGAGCGCGAGGCCGCGGAGCTCCGCGCGCGGCTCGTCGCCTCCGAGCTGCGCTCCCACGTCGACGCCCTCGCGGCCGCCGAACAGGGCGCCACCGCCGCGCGCGGTTCGCGCGACTCGATCGAGGCCGAGCTCGCCACCGTCAACCAGCGCCGCGCCGCGATCGAGGAGACGCTCGCAACCCGCGATCGCCAGCGCACCGAGGCCTGGGGCAGGCTCACCGCCATCCGCGCTGCGCACGAGCGCCTGACCGTGCGGGCGGAGGCGCTGGCACGGCGCCGCGGCGAGCTGGCGGATGAGCTGGCGGCGCGACGGGAGGCGCTCGGCGCCCTCGCCGACGAGGTCGAGACCGGCCGCCACGAGCCGGTGGACGCCCTGCTCGACGCTGCTGGGGAGGCGCTGGCTGGAGCGAGCGCTGCGCTCGGCCGGGCGCGCGACGCCGCGGGCGACGAGGAGCGCTCCGGCGAGGTCGCCGCCGTTCGCGCCGGCTCGCTTCGCGCCGCCACGGCAGCCGAGCGCGCGGAGGAGCTCCTGGCGGAGCGCCGGCAGGGCTCGCTCGAGGCACCCGTGGCCGCGCTCGAGCGCACGCTCGCGGAGCTCGACGAGCTGATCGGAGCTGTTGCGGCTGTCCGCGACGCCACCGGGGAGCGCGCGGCCGGGCTCGAGGCCTCGGCGCTCGGCTCGGACGCCGGCGACGACGTCGGCGCCAGCCTTCGCAAGTGCTCCATGGAAGAGGCCGAGCTTCACACGAAGCTGCGGGCGCTCGCCGACTCGGTCACCGACGCCGAGGTCCGCGCCGCCCAGCTTCGCGATCGCCATCGTGAGGCGACGGACGAGCTCGCGCGGATCGCCGCGCTCCTGCAGCGCGAGGTCACCGTTGCGGAGGCGCTGATCTCCGACGACGAGCGCATCGAGATCGAGCGTGGCCTCGAGCGGGTGGCGCGGCGCCGCGACCAGCTCGGCCCCGTCAACCCCCTGGCCGAGCGCGAGTACGAGGAGGCCCTGGCCCACGTTTCCGAGCTGACCGAGCAGCGCGAGGACCTCGAGAAGGCCCTCGCCGAGCTCGCGGGCCTGATCACGGAGACCGACCGCAAGATCGAGCGGGCGTTCACCGAGACCTTCGACTCGGCCCAGCAGAACTTCGAGGACCTGATCAGCCACCTGTTCCCCGGCGGCCGCGGGCGCCTGCGCCTCGTCGACGAGAACACCCCCCGGGCCGTCCTCGGTGGCCAGGGCGCTGATGGAGAGGCCGGGGAGCCCCCCAGCACGTTCGCGACGGCCGCGGCCGAGCAGGCCGCCCCACCGTCCGAAGCCGAGGAGGCGGAGGGGTCGGAATCGGAGAGCTTCGGCGGCGTGGGCGTCGAGATCGAGGTCACCCCGGCCGGCAAGGCGATGCGCCGCCTGTCGCTCCTCTCGGGTGGGGAGAAGGCGCTCGTCGCCCTGGCCTTCGTCTTCTCCGTGTTCCTCGCGCGCCCCTCGCCGTTCTACATCCTCGACGAGGTGGAGGCCGCTCTGGACGACGCGAACATCGACCGTTTCCTGCAGCTCGTCCGCAGGTTCGCAGGGCGTGCCCAGTTCGTCATCGTCACCCACCAGAAGCGCACCATGGACGCAGCCGACGTCCTCTACGGCGTCTCGATGGGGGACGCGGGGGTCACCAAGGTCGTCTCCCGGCGCATGCCCCGGCAGGAGGAGCACACGCTGGACGAGGCCGAGGCCGCCGAGGCCGACGCCGCGTAGCTAGCCTCGCGCCATGGCGAGCACCTGGCAGGACGCGTTCGACCTCGGCGACCGCGAGGTACCGGCTGTGCCCGGCGCGGAGTCGGGCGAACCCTCCGACGGGCGGTTCAGCAGGCTTCGCGAGCGGCTTCGCCGCAGCCGTCAGGCGCTCGCTGCGGAGCTGACCGCCAGCGTCCTCGACCGCCTCGACGACGCTGACTGGGAGCGCCTGGAGGAGGCGCTGATCCTCGCCGACGTGGGCGCCCGCACGACCGCCCAGATCGTCGGCAAGCTCGAGCACGAAGTGGACTCGGGCGCCCTGGGGGACGCCGAGGCCGTGCGGGACCGCCTCGTCGAGCTCCTCGCCGAGGTTGCCGACACCGGCGAGCGCCGGATCGACCTTACGGCGAGCCCCGCGGTCGTAATGGTCGTCGGCGTCAACGGCACAGGCAAGACCACGACGATCGGCAAGCTGGCGGCTCTGCTTGGCCGCGAGCTGGGTCTGAAGGTGGTCGTCGCGGCGGCGGACACCTACCGTGCCGCGGCCAACTAGCAGCTCGAGGCCTGGGCCGCTCGCGCCGGGGCG